>NZ_JBTOLC010000039.1:0-56118 GCF_054551825.1 Streptomyces sp. L500 | reverse complement strand
GTCACGGCCGCGCGTGCCGCCGCCGGGCCGGACAGGCCGGCGGCCGGAGCGGGGACGTGGGAGGGGGCGGGGACGTGGGCGTCCGGCCCCGGGACGTAGCCGACGGCCGTGCCGGGCGGGGCGGGGGTGAAGGCCGCGGCGGCCGTCGCCGCGCCGCGCTCCAGGCGGTCGAGGCGGGCGCGGACGGATCGTTCGTCGTCGAAGGCGGCGGGCAGCAGGACGCGGGCGCAGATGAGCTCGAGCTGGAGGCGCGGGGAGGTGGCGCCGCGCATCTCGGTCAGGCCCTCGTTGACCAGGTCGGCGGCGCGGCTGAGCTCGCCGCCGCCGAAGACGGACGCCTGGGCCTGCATCCGCTCGACCACGTCCGCCGGGGCGTCGATGAGGCCCTTCTCGGCGGCGTCCGGGACGGCGGCGAGGATCACCAGGTCGCGCAGCCGCTCCAGCAGGTCGGCGACGAAGCGGCGGGGGTCGTTGCCGCCCTCGATGACGCGGTCGACGACCTCGAAGGCCGCGGCGCCGTCACCGGCGGCGAAGGCGTCCACGACGGCGTCGAGCAGGGAGCCGTCGGTGTAGCCGAGGAGGGACGTGGCCATGGCGTACGTCACACCGTCCTCGGCGGCACCGGCGAGGAGCTGGTCCATGACGGACATCGAGTCACGCACGGAGCCGGCGCCGGCGCGGACGACCAGCGGGAGGACGCCGTCCTCGACGGGGATCTTCTCCTGCTCGCAGACCTCGCCCAGGTACTCACGGAGGGTGCCGGGTGGGACGAGCCGGAACGGGTAGTGGTGGGTGCGCGAACGGATCGTGCCGATGACCTTCTCGGGCTCGGTCGTCGCGAAGATGAACTTCAGATGCTCCGGGGGCTCCTCGACGACCTTCAGCAGGGCGTTGAAGCCCGCCGAGGTGACCATGTGGGCCTCGTCGATGATGTAGATCTTGTAGCGGCTGCTGGCGGGGCCGAAGAAGGCCTTTTCGCGCAGCTCACGGGCGTCGTCCACACCACCGTGCGAGGCGGCGTCGATCTCGATGACATCGATCGAGCCGCGCCCGTTCCGCGCCAGGTCCTGGCAGGACTGGCACTCCCCGCACGGGGTGGGCGTCGGGCCCTGCTCGCAGTTCAGGCAGCGGGCGAGGATGCGCGCGCTGGTCGTCTTGCCGCAGCCGCGCGGGCCGCTGAACAGGTACGCGTGGTTGACCCTGTTGTTCCGCAGGGCCTGCTGCAACGGGGCGGTGACATGCTCTTGCCCGATGACCTCTGCGAAGGACTCGGGGCGGTAGCGGCGGTAGAGCGCGAGGGACGACACACCTACGACGATATCGGGCCCCACTGACAAGTGGCCTCCGTCACAGATCCCCCGGCCCGCACCCAGGGGCGCGCGGAGCCGCTCCGACTCACCGGGAGCCCGGAAAACACAAGGGCCCCTCACGCACCCGCCAGAGCCCACTTACCCTTGCTGCCTTCCGGCCCTGGGGGAGTTGGGTGAGATAGCGCCACGTGAGGGGCTTGCCCCCAGCGTAGCGGATCGCCGGGGGTGCTCGGCCACTCCTCGCCCCCTCCCCACACACCCGGACCCTCTCCCGGGAGCACGTGTTCGCGAGCACCCCTCGGAGTCTTGTATTGTTTGCGGCGGAGGATTCGCCTAGAGGCCTAGGGCGCACGCTTGGAAAGCGTGTTGGGGGCAACCCCTCACGAGTTCGAATCTCGTATCCTCCGCCAGTGCCTCACCGGGCACGAGAAGACCCCGACCGGGAAACCGGCCGGGGTCTTCTGCATTCCGTGGTCTCAGTTTTGGTCTCAGTTGGCCGGGAGCCTCCACTCACCGGTCGCGGGTGGACGGTCTGCGGCGCCGCGTCTCCCCCGTTGACCCTATGGCCCTCGTCACCGGCAGTCGCAGCCGGCAGCCGACTTCGCCTCGTGGGCCGTGACCGCCGGGTCGGCGGCTTCTTCGGAGTCCGTGCAGCAGGCGGCGACACTGCAGCAGGTCTCCGGCAGGCCGGATCAGTGACGGTGGGCTTGGCGGCGCGGGAGACCCTGCCCCTGGTACGTCCTCCGGGGGTGCTGACGAACGTAATATTTCGGCTCCCGATATATGCTCGCAGGCGTGACGAGACAGAAGCCGCTTTTGACGGAACCGCAGTACTTCATCCTTGCCGCGCTCATGGACGGGCCCTTGCACGGCTACGGCATCATCAAGGCCGCCGAGCAGGCCACCGGCGGCCGGCTCAGGCTCGCTGTCGGCACGCTCTACGGTGCGCTGGAGCGGATGGAGCGGTCCGGGCTGGTGGCCACCGACCGCGAGGAGATCGTGGACGGCCGGGCCCGGCGCTACTACCGGCTCACCCAGGAGGGTGCCGACGCGCTCGGCCGGGAGGCGCTGCGCATGCAGCAAGCGGCGGCCGTCGTCATCGGGCGCTCGCGGGCAGCAGGGGTGGCCGGGGCATGAACCGTCTGCTGCTGGCCGCCTACCCCAGGGCATACCGTGCCCGGCAGGGGGAGGAGCTGCTGGCCACTCTGGCCGAGGCGTACCCCGGCCGCTCCTGGCCCCCGCTGCGGGAGGCTGTCGCGCTGATGCGCGGAGGGGTGCAGGCCCGTGCCCGTGCCACGGTCGAGGACCGGTCCCGGCCGTGGTGGCTGGACGGCCTCCATCTGGCCGCCCTCGTCCTCGCCGCTCTGGCACTGGTGCCGTACCTGCAGGACGTGTGGGACTGGGCACTGCGTATCGACCCCGGCGGCCGTGCCATCAACTTCCATCACGCCGGCTGGTTCCCGTGGGCCCAAGGCTCCGGCACCTTCACGCGGACCCTGCCCTACGGGCTGTTGCCGCTGGTCTGCCTGGTCGCGCTGCTGCGCGGCAAGCCGTGGATCGCGCTGCCGGCCGCGGCGGCGATGATCTACGCCGGTGCGACGGTCGGCAGCTCGACGCTGTTCGGTGACGAGGGCGTGGTGGGCCCGGGCTATTACGGGATGGCCGCCCCGATCCGGGCAACCGACCTGGCGCTGTCGGTGGCCCTGTTCATCGTGAGCGCGGCACTGACGGCCTGCCGTCCCGGCCGGCTGCGCCGCCGCTCGTACAGCTGGCTCGTACCGGTGGTGCTCGCCATGGCCGTCGCCGGAGGCCTGCACATCACCTCGGGCGATCCGTGGTTCCAGCGCGGCCAGCTCGTCCTCGAAGTCGCTGCGCTGATCGCCGCGTGGATGGCGACCACCGCCACGGGCGACTACCGGTGGCTGATCCCCGTCGCCGCGTTCACGATCGTCCGCACGCAGGCGATCGTCGTCCAGCCGGACTGGCTCATGGAGTCCCTGCCGAGTCTGGCCGTCCTCATCGCCCTGATCATGCCCCTCCCGGCCCTGGCGATCGCCGCGCAGCGCCGGCACAGCGGCACACCCCTCGGATAACAGCGGTTCCGCAACCGGACGGCCCCACGCAGTCCAGGGAGGCGCACGGCCGGACCACTGCCCCACGGAAAGAGAAAGCATTGGCTCGGCAAGATCACTCGAACCTGACCGCAATCCGGCCGGACACCCCCGGACAGGCCCCCGGAGCCATGGCCGGCCGGAGCCCTTCCCGGACGGTACGGCCGTCTTCGATCAGCCGGGCCCCAGCTCTACTGTTCCTCCTTGGGTTCGTCGCGGTCTACCTGATCGCTGTCTGCACCCCGTTCGGGCAAATAGCGGAGAACTCGCTGATCAAGGGATACGTCACTCAGGCGTGGGTCTCCCCGTGGACCGATCCAACGGCTGACTGGGGCCCGCCGCCGTTGATGCACAACTCGGCCATGCCCACCCTGATCGCGGGCACGTCCATCATCGCTGCCGTCGCCCTGGTGCGGAGGTGCTGGTGGGAGGGCTGCGCGGCAACCGGGGTCGTGGTGGCCACGGTCACGGGCACGGAGGCGCTCAGGGCGGTCCTCCCCCGTCCCGATCTGGCCGGTGCTATGGAAAGGCCCACCGAGGTGAGCTTCCCCAGCGGTCACGTGGCCATCGTCGCCGGCCTGGCCCTCGGCGCGATTCTCGTCGCTTCCCCGCGCGTGCGCCCCTGCGTCGCCGCTGCCGGAATGCTGTGGCTCGCCTTCACCGCCGGCGCCGTCCAGGCTCTCTACTGGCACCGGCCCAGCGACGCACTGGGGGCCACTCTCCTGGCCTGCGCCAGCTACACCCTCGCGGCCCGGTTGCTGCCACCCACCGCCGCACCGGGCGTCATACGACGCCCTCGTGCACTGCCGGCCCTCATCCTCGCCCTGTCAGCGGCCGGCGCGCTCGCCGCCAGCGCACGGGAAGACTCCGCCACGCGCCCGCTGGCCTTCGCCACAGCGGCACTCCTGTGCTCGGCCCTGGTCTGGATCGCCGTAATGGACCGCGATCAACAGCGCGCAGCGTGACCGGCCAAACGACCCAAGCCCCCCATTAACGCCATCAGCGGCGTGTCACAGACCGTCAGCCCAGCTGGCATCCAAACTCATTGCCCGAACCGTGGCCCCCACTCCCCAACTCCCCCGCTGCCCCAGCCGCCACAGCAGAAGGTCCCGCCCATGTCTGACACCCAGCCCAAGCCGTCGGTGCTGTTCGTGTGCGTCCACAACGCCGGACGCTCCCAGATGGCCGCCGCCTTCCTCACCCACCTCGGCCAGGGCAAGGTCGAGGTCCGCTCAGCCGGCTCCGCCCCCGCCGACACCGTCAACCTGGCCGTGGTCGAAGCGATGGCCGAGGTGGACATCGACATCTCCGCCCAGACCCCGAAGGTGCTGACCACCGAGGCCGTCCAGGCATCCGACGTCGTCATCACCATGGGCTGCGGCGACGCCTGCCCCGTCTTCCCCGGCAAGAAGTACCTGGACTGGAAGCTCGATGACCCCGCCGGCCAGGGAGTTGGTGCAGTCCGGCCGATCCGCGACGAGATCGAACGGCGAATCCGCGGCCTGCTCGCCGAGTTGCTGCCCACGGGCAGCTGAAGACCGGCACGACGGAAGCCCGGGCCTCTCCGAGGATCCGGGCTTCCTGCCTCTGCCTTCAGCTGCCCTGCGAGAGACCGCCGTTGACCGTGTCGGCGGATCCCCACAGCAAACTGCCGATCCTGTCGGCAGTGTCCTGGAGGACCCGGCTCGTCAGGTGCTGGTACCGGCGCCGCATCCGCGCCGACTTACCGGGCTCCCAGCCCATGATCGCGTCGACGACGACGTCCGGAACGCCGAGGATCAGCAAGACGGTTCCCGCCGTGTGACGGGCGTCGTGGAGGCGGCCCTCACGGATCCCGGCCGCCTTCAACAGGTCCTTCCACTTGTGGTGGTCCGTGTTGGGGTTCAGGGGCTCGCCGGTCGGCGAGGTGAAGACGTACCCCTTCTCCACCCACAGGTCCCGCGCGAGCCGTCGCTCGCGGTCCTGCTCCTCCTTGTGCCGCCGCAGCAGCTTCATCAACTCCTCCGGGACGCCGATGGGCCGCTTACCGGCCCGCGACTTGGTCTCCTTGGTCTCGCGCCGGGTGTTGATCTTCTGCGGGCAGTAACCGGGCTTACGCCCGCAGCGGTCGCCGCAGCCGTGCTTATACCTCGGCCGCAGTCGGCCACGGCTGACCCGGATCACTCCGGCCTCCCAGTCGACGTCCGTCCACTGCAGGCCGAGGGCCTCGCCCTGGCGGAGGCCGAGAGCGAGCGCGATGACCCAGCGGGCGGTGTTGCGATGCCGCTCGGCCTCCAGCAGGATCCGCTGCACCTCCTCGACCGAGTAGGGCTCGACCTCTTCCTCTTCGAGGCGGGGCGCTTTGGCGATGGTGGCGGGGTTAATGGTGATGTGACGGCGGCGAACGGCCTCGTTGAGCGCGGTTCGTACGGTCCGGTGTGCCTGGTGGGCGGTGCCTGCCGAACTGCCGTTGTCCTGCATCTTCTTGTAGAAGCGCTCCAGATGCTCAGGCTCCAGCTTGGCCAGGCGGTGAGCCCCGACACCGGGTATGAGGTGGTGGTAGACCGCGACGCGGTAGCCGTCGATGGTGTTCTCGGAGACGTGCAGGGCAGCGATGTTCTCGACCCAGTGGGTGAGCCAGGTCGTCACCGTCCAGGTCTGGCCGGCCTTGCGGACGCTTCCGGCGTCGCGCTGCCGCTCCAGCTCGCGTACGGCCTTGGTGACTTCGGCGCGGGTCTTGCGGCCGATGTGACGACGGTCGGGGGTGCCATCGTCCTTGGTGCCGACGGTGACGCGGCCGTGCCAACGGCCGTCCTTGCCAAGGTAGATGGAAGAGGCGCCGTTGGGCTGGCGGGACTTGGTCATGTCCGCCGCCCTCAAGCCGCAGCGGCGAGGTCGGCCGCGCCGAGGCGCCGGGCGAGGAACTCGTTCACCGCCTCGGCGGGTATTCGGCGCAAGCTGCCGATCTTCACGGAGGCGATTTCGCCGGAGGAGACGTACTCGTACATCTTGGTGCGGCCGATGCCGACGCGACGGGCGGCTTCGGCGACGGTGAGCCCGACGAGGGTGGGATCGCCGTGGGAGTCGGCCCGTTCGGCCATCAGCGTGCGGAGGTTCTCCTCCGGGACGCCGAGGAGATGGGCGATCTGGGCAACGGGCAGGTGGTTCTGAGGCAAGGGGCATCCTCGTCCCGGCAGGCCGTGAAGGGGCGGCAACCCCAGGCCATGCCGTGTTGATCGTTCAGGGATGGGCGTTGATGTGATGCCTGCCGTTCGGTGTTCGTAGCACCAGGGCAGCAGGTGAAACGGTTACTCGGCGGCGGGCTTGGCAGAAGCGTCGTCGCCGATGAGGCGCCTGTGCGAGTGGGGCACGTCGCGGTGGCGCACGAAGTCGCCACCGGAAGCGCCGGTGACTTCGTAAGCGACCAAGGCCCTGACCATCTCTTCCTGGTCAGGGTGGGCCTTGATGTACTCCTCGATGTCGTCCCTGGCGCGGTCCATGGGCTTACGCGCGGCCCGCCAGTCCTTCCACTTCTCGACATATTCGCCGACGAGCCTGCGCACCTGGGCGTTGGAGACGTGGCCCGGAGGGCCGGTCAGGTCGTCGAGCGGAATGTCGAAGACCTTGGAGAACCCGAGGGCTTCGTCGAGGTTGACCCTCCGGCGGGGCTTACCGCTCTCGATGCGCCAGATCGCGGCCTGGTTCACCGGGTGGCCGACCTCGGCCATGCGCTCGGCCAGCTTCTGCGTGCTCCAGCCGCGGATCTCGCGCTCGAGCTTGATGCGCTCGGCCACATTGCTCTCCGGCAGGGGCCGATCGGGGCCGGCGCGGGCGGCACCTTCTTCGCTGCTCATTGCTCGCGCCTCCTTGCGACATGCCTCCACCGGACCAGCGCGGCCCGGGGTGAACAGCTAACTCCATTTCGGAAACGAATGCAACCCATTCGGGAGCGCATCGGATGAGGTAATGTGGTTTCCCGTCCGGGGCTGAACGGCGTCGGACATGAAGAAACCCCCGGTGCTACGAACACCGGGGGCCGAAGAAGAAAACCTCATGACCGCCCATCCCTGAACGATCCAGACCGGCCTGGCCGGGGTTGCCGCCCCATATGGCCTGCCGGGTGAGGAGTTTCCTTGCCAAAGGGTACGGCCCAGCCGCCGGAGATGCCATCCCGGCAGGCAGCAGGGCCCGTGTCGCCGACCGACATGACCGTTCAACCACCGCATGACGCGGTCGCTGAGCAGGCCGTCCTCGGCGCCTGCATGCACGGCCCCGACGTGATCGACGAAATCCGCCCCATGCTGGACGCGGCCGACTTCTACCGGCCGCAGCACGAGACGATCTGGCGAGCGCTGCTGGCTCTCCGGGGCGAGGACAAGCCGACCGACCCGATCACCGTGAGCGATTTCCTCACGTGCCAGGGCGACATCACCCGGGTCGGCGGAGTGGTCTACGTCCACCAGCTCTACGGCGCCCCGCCCTCGGCCAGCCACGCCGCCTACTACGCGGACATCGTGCGCCGGACAGCCGCCCTCCGCCGCCTGCGCGAACACGGCATCCGCACCGTGCAGCGCGCCCAGGAACCGGGCGCCGACCCCGACGAGATCCGCTCGGAGATCGAGACAGATCTCGGCGCCGAGCGGGAGCGGGCGCTCGCCTCCGGCAGCGGGCGCCTCTCCCGCTACCTCGTCGACGGCTGGCGGTTCGTGACCGAGACCGGCGCGGACAAAGAGCCGCTGTGGGGCACGCGGGAGAAGACCGCGTGGGCGTCCGGCGAGAGCCTGATGATCGTCGGAGCCCCGGGCGTCGGCAAGACCACCCTGGCCCACCAGGTCGTCCTCGCCCGCATCGGCCTCCAAGGCACCGTGCTCGACATGCCGGTCGCACCCAGCAAGCGGGTGCTCTATCTGGCCATGGACCGTCCGCAGCAGATCGCCAAAGCCATGGCTCGCCGCATCGGCCAGCACGACGAGGCGATCCTGCGTGACCGGCTCGCCGTGTGGCAGGGCCCCCTGCCCGCAAGCCTCGACAGGGAGCCCGACCTCCTCGCCGACCTGGCCGCCGCCCACCAGGCCGACACGATCGTGATCGACAGCCTGAAGGACGCGGTGAGCACCCTCGTCGACGACGCCCTCGCCGTCGCCTTCAACAACGCCCGCCAGCGCGCCATCCGCAATGGCGTCGAGGTCATGGAGCTGCACCACCAGCGCAAGTCCCAGGAAGGGACCGCGAGGGACACACGGCCTTCCCTCGACCGCGTCTACGGCTCCACGTGGATCACCTCCGGCGCGGGCAGCGTCCTGTTCATCTCCGGCGAGGCGGGCGACCCCGCCGTCACCCTCCACCACCTCAAGACGCCCACCGGCGAGATCGGCCCGCTGCAGCTCATCCACGACCACGCACACGGCACCACCACTCTCGACCCCGCTCTGGATCCGATCACCATCCTGCGCGCCGCCCCCGGCGGCCTCAGCGTCCGTGATCTCGCCACCGCCCAGACCGGCGAGAGCAACCCGGGCCGAGCCGCCGTCGAGAAAGCACGCCGAGCCCTGGACAGCCTGGCCAAGGCGGGACTGGCCACCAAGGCGGACGGACTCGCGGGCGGCAGCGGCGGCGGACAGCAAGCCCGCTATTACGCGTCCGCACGCCACATCGCCGCCGTCTGCTGACCTCACCGCGCGAGCGGGCTGACCGTTCACGGGACCGTACACACGCCCCTCACGGAGCCACGGCCCGAAAACCGTTCACACCAATCACGCTCGCGACAAAACCGCAGGTCAGACGATCACGCGACCGTACACGGCGTACACGCGCCGAGCGTTCACGCGCGAGCCCCCCCCTTTAGAAGGGGGCTCGCGTGTACGCCCCCTCCGTGAACGCCCCTCCAGCACCCCAGAAACCCCCGGAGCACTACCCCGTGACGCCCCTCGCCCTCACTCACCGGGCCACCGGCTGGGACCGCGCCGCCATCACAGCCCTCGGCAGTGCCGGATGCGCCCTCTCCTACGACGCCCTGCAGCAGATGGCCACCGCCATCCACGTCCGCGGATTCCTCACCTACCTCTTCCCGCTCGTGATCGACGGCTTCATCGCCTACGGCGTCCGCGCCCTGCTCGTCCTCCGGACCGCGTCCTTCGGCGCCCGCCTCTACGTCTGGGCGCTCTTCGGCACCGCCACCACCGCCAGCATCTGGGCCAACGCACTGCACGCCATACGCCTCAACCAGCAAGCCCCACCCGGCGGCCTGTACCTCGGCGATGCCACCGTCGGCGTCCTCTCCACCCTTGCCCCGCTCGCCCTCGCCGGAGCCGTCCACCTCCACATCCTCATCGCACGGCACACCGCCCAAGTTCCGCCCCGCCACGACGACCACGCGGGTGGTCAAGCGCACCCCGAGCCACGGGAGGACGTTGACGAGGGCCCCGTCGTCGAGACGGATCGAGACGATCTCCAGCAACGAGGCCAGGGGGAACTGTTCAGCGACGGCACCTTGTCCGACCGCCCACGCCGCATCGGCCGACCGACCACTGCCGATCTGGACGATCTGGTTGAGCTCGCACGACCCCTGTTCACGGCGGACGAAATCCCCACCCGTGGCGCCGTTCGCCAGACGATACGAACCGCCGGCCACCGCATCAGCCAGGACCGGCTCACCCAGGTCATGAACGCCCTCCGCCCGCCGGCCTCAGCGCCGACCGGAACGCTCGCCACCGACTGACCGGAAGTCTCCGCAGGTCAACGCCCACCGGACCGTCCCGGGGACCGACCGGAACCGGGGACCGACCTTGCGGACCGGCCCCCGCGGGCCGCTGGATGACACCACGAGACGGAACGCGGACCAGCCTCGCCGCCGGTGCCACCCCCGACGCGAACATCAATGGAGAACACGCACATGCACGGCCAGCACCACAAACTCGCCATCGACCAGCTGGAGATGACCACCGCCTCAGCCCAAAGCGCAGCAAGGTATCCCGCTGGACCGTCCAACGGCCGGTCCAGCGGGGAAGCCCCCGCCCCGGGGGTGGCGGAGGTCCTCGGGCACCAGGGGGTGCCCGTGAAGGAGAAGCCCGTCGGCTGCTCCGAGCCGTCGCTCCCCCGCGCCGCTGATGAAGCCGCCCTGTACCGCGTCGCGCGTCGCCGTCAGCGCCAAACTGTCCAGCGCAAAGAGCGTGTCGACGTCCGCTACAGCGTCGTCGAGAAGAACACGATCGTCACCAGAGCCCGTTCGATGAACATCGCAGCCGCCCATCTCGTCGGGGCGGTCATCATGGCCTACCTTGAAGGTGACCTCGCCCTGCCCGGCCAGCGCACCGCGACCGACGATCTCATCGACGAGCTGAACGCCCTCCGCACCCAGGTCGCCCACATCGGCCGCAACGTCAACCAGATCGCCAAGGTCCTCAACTCCGGAGCCAGTTCACACCCTGTGGACGCCACCGTCCTCGCCGCAGCCACACGGACTCTGGATACCGTTCGCGCCGTCGTCACCGACATCGACGTCACCTCGTACCGCGCGGCGGCCGCGAAGGCTGCTGCCTGAATGATCGCCAAGATCTCCAACGGCAAGAACACCGCCAAGCTGATCGCCTACCTCTACGGCCCCGGCCGGGCCAACGAGCACACCGACCCGCACCTGGTCGCCTCCTGGGACGGCATCGCCCCCGACCCGGGCCGCTCGGAGGACTTCAACGGGACGAAGAGACATCTCGTGAAGGTCCTGGATCTACGGGTGAAGCAGGCCGGCCACCGCGCGCCCGAACAGTACGTGTGGCACTGCTCGATACGGACCGCGCCGGAGGACCGCATCCTCAGCGACGACGAATGGGCGGACATCGCCCGCCGCGTCGTCAACGCCGCCGGCATCGCACCCGAGGGGGATCCGGACGGCTGCCGCTGGGTCGCCGTCCGCCATGCCGACGACCACATCCACATCGCCGCCACCAAAGTCCGGGGCGACCTGCGCACCGCCCGCCACTGGAACGACTACCTCCGCGCCGACAAGGAACTCGCCGCCATCGAGAAGGATTACGGCCTGCGTCAAGTCGTACGCGGCGACCGCACCGCCGCCGAGCGCCCCACCCGCGCGGAGAAGGAGAAGGCCCGGCGCACCGGCCACCGCCTGACCGCGCGCGAACGCCTGCGCGCCACCATCCGCACCGTGGCCTCAGCCGCCACCGCCGAGGAGGAGTTCCTCGCCATGCTCTCCGGCTCCGGCGTCCTGGTCGAAGCACAGCGCTTCCCCTCCGGCGACCTCCGCGGCTACAAGGTCGCCCTCCCCGACGACACCAATGCCTCGGGCGAGCCCATCTGGTTCTCCGGCTCCAAGCTCGCCCCCGACCTGTCCCTGCCCAGGATCCGCGAACGCCTCAACGCAGCCGACCACGAACCCGCCGCCCAGCGGGCGGAAGGCCGCAAGCCCAGCTCCTGGCTCCGGGCGACCGCGGCCGCCGACCGCATCCCAGGTGTCCTCGACCACGGCGACGATGACGCCGCAGCCCAGGCCCACATCGCCGCATTCGGCGAACTCATGGACGCCCTTCCCCTCCTCGCCCCCACGAACGCCAAAGCTCAACTCCAGCAAGCAGCCCTCGCCTTCGAACGCGCCACGCGCTCCCGCATCCGTGCCGAGCACCACCACGCCCGTGCCCTGCGGAGCAGTATCAAGAGGCTGCTGCGGGACCCCGTCGGCAGAGCAGACGGAGCCGGCCTCGCGATGCTCCTCGACGCCGCCGTGCTCGTCGTCATGGCCGCTGCCCGCTGGCACGACATCCGCCGCCACGAACAGCAAGCCGCCGCAGCCCGCAAAACCCTGTGCCACCTCCAGGCCGCCTACGGGCAGGCAGTCCAGCCCGTCCTCACCGAACTCACCCGCCACACGCCCCGCGCCGAGATCGTCCGCCGGTACGAGGCCGACGTCCGCCGCGCCCTGCCCGACCACGCCGAGCGCATCCTGGCCGACCCGGCCTGGCCCGCCCTGACCACCACCCTCGCCCGCGCAGAAACAGCCGGCCACCAGCCCCACGAAGTCCTCGCCGAAGCCGCAGCACAGCGCGAACTCCACACCGCCCAGTTCCCCGCCGAAGTCCTCACCTGGCGCATCACCAACCAGCCCGGCAAACGGACCACAACAGCAACCACGCGACGTAGCCAAACCTCCCGACGAGAGGTCTCCGCCCGGCCTCTGCCCGCCCACCGACAGCCGGCCTCACTGGATCCGCGCGGGCCACACCGCTGACCTGAAACCGTGGCCGGAAAGGGCCCTGGAGCTCACGGCCCGCGGCCCTGCAGCAGGGCACCTGGCGTGGGCCCGGTTGTTCACAAGCTCTTCGACTCGTCGTACGCCGCGTGGGCTGTGAGGACCTGGTCCATCCGTCGCTTGGCCCAGCGCGCGAGGCCCGACACCTGCTCGGCGGCTTCCTTGCCGAGGTCGGTCAGGGAGTAGTCCACGCGGAGTGGTGGGGTCCCGGGTTGAGCGGCACGGTGTACGAAGCCGTCGCGTTCCAGAGTCTGCAGGGTCTGGGCGAGCACCTTCTCGGTGACACCGCCGGTCGCGCGGCGCAGTTCGCCGAAGCGGTGCGGGCGGTCGAGCAGCGCGGCCAGAACCATGACGCCCCAGCGGCTGGTGACGTGCTCGAGGATCAAGCGCGAGGGGCACTGTGCCAGTGCCTGGTTGGCATTGGGCTTGAACCGCTCGGGGTCCGGCGGGCCGACGCTCATCGCAGTGCCTTACTTCAAAGTGCGTACTTTCCGGTGATTAATACCCAATCTAGGGTGAATGGCGAGCCCAGAGAAAACGGAGATTCCAGACATGAGCCTCGTCGTCACCGGTGCCACCGGGAACCTCGGCCGTCTTGTCACAGAGGGCCTGCTCGCAGTGCAGGTCCCGGCAGAGCAGATCGTGGCCGTCGTGCGCAGCAAGGAGAAAGGTGCCGTGTTCGCCGAGTGCGGTATCAAGCTGCGGATCGCGGACTACGCACAGCCCGAGACGCTCGCCGGCGCCTTCGCCGCGAATGACCGGGTACTGCTGATCTCCGGCAACGACTGGGGAGCACGCGTGGCGCAGCACCAGGCCGTGACCGACGCGGCGAAGGCGGCTGGGGTGGCCCTGCTCGCATACACCGGCGTCCTCGGCGGCCCGGAGGCGGACTATCGCCTAGCCGACGACCACAAGGTGACCGAGCAGGCAATCCTCGCCTCCGGTCTGCCCTACACCTTCCTACGCCACGGCTGGTACAACGAGAACCTCACCCTGAACCTCACCGCGATCATCGAGCGCGGCACGGTCGTGGGCAGCGCGGGCGACGGCCGCATCGCGCGCCGACTTCGCCGCCGCGGCCGTCGCCGTACTGACCGGCCAGGGGCACGAGAACAAGGCGTACGAGCTCAACGGCGACACCACGTGGAGCCACGCGGAGTACACGGCCGAGCTGTCACGGCAGACCGGCAAGACCATCTCGTACCAGAACGTCCCCGCCGAGCAGCACCTGGCGATCCTCACCGGAGCGGGCGTGCCCGAGGCGAAGGCGGAAGTCCTCGTGGACGTTGACGCGGCGATGTCGCGCGGACTGTTCGCCCGGCGCAGCGACGACCTGGCCCGGCTTATCGGGCGCCCGACGACCCCGCTGTCGGCCACGATCGAGGCGGCACTCGCCGACTGATCCACCCCTGTGAAGCAGCGGCCGATCCCCGGCCGCGGCAGGCCCGACGCCCCCTGACCCGTACGGCCTGGAGATCATTTCGTTTGGAGTTCTTAGCCAGTCTTTGGCGAGCTTGTAGGACCACTCGAAGTCGGCGTACGCGGTCCCGTCATCGCCGACGATCCGGCTGCGGACGTTGTAAGCGCCGGAGCGAGCCTGCAGGCCCGTGGCCGCCTCCTCGGCCGGAAGCTCCTTCTTGTACGGGCTTCCAGCAGGCGAGGGACCGTACGAACCGAGCATGTCTTCCAGCTTGTCCACCGTGGTGCCCGCGCGCTTGACCGCGTGGATGTACCTCATGCCCGAGGTGTCGCCGTAGTTCACACGGAACTCCAGGCCGAGGCTGTACTCCACGCCTTCCTTGATGACGACCGGGCCGGCCAGGAGGCGGCCATCGGCAGGGTCCAGCCGCCGCCGCTCGCGCCCTTCGGAACTCACGGTCAGCGCCAGCAGGACGAGCTTGGGCTCTTCACTCATCGGGCCCCCCTCGGAATGGGTGTGATCAGAAGACGTTCGGGCACAACCTGTCCACGTCGAAGATCACGGAGTGGCTCCCGTGGGTGATCAGACGAGTGAGCCCCGAGAACGGCCGGAAATCGATCACTCTCCCCAGGTCGCTTCCCTCAAGGAGCTTGAAACGTGTCGAGTAAGAACCGCCCACTCTCTGCGCATTCCTACTCGACTCCCCCTCCCCAACACACCCTTCGGGACGGCGAGCAGCGAACAGCCCTCTCCAGCAAGGTCCGACGCGTAATCTCAAATCCATGTCACCGGACCAGGCATCCGAACTGTCGTGTTCGCTCCTCGCCGAGCCCCTGCCCCGGCGGTGGGCCCACAGCCTGGGTGTTGCCACCGCAGCGAGACGTCTGGCTCCGATCCTCGGGGACCACGCGGATGCGCTGGTCACGGCCGCTGTCCTGCATGACATCGGCTATTCGCCAACGCTCGTCTCAACTGGCTTCCACCCGCTTGACGGAGCTCGGTTTCTCCGTGCCCACGGCCAGGCAGAGGAAGTGGTCGTGCGGCTCGTGGCCAACCATTCTTTCGCCCTGTTGGAGGCGGAAGAGCGGGGCCTTCGGGAGGCGCTGGAGGCCGAGTTCCCCCTGCCCGACCAGGGCCTCCTGGTCGATGCGCTCGTGTACTGCGACATGACGACGACGCCGGCCGGGGAGCCGACCTCCCACGCTGAGCGCATTGCCGAGATCGTCGGGAGGTACGGGCCGGACAGTGTCGTGGGCCGGTTCATCCGCCAGGCGGAGCCGGAGATCGGGAGAGCTGTGGAGCGCGTCGGGTCCCGCCTTGCCGGGCGTCACTGACACCGTTCACATGACGTGCGGGTACTCGCCGCGTAGGAAGTGGCCGATCTGCAGGCGCATGGAGAGGTGGATGTCGAGTTCATCGAGCTCCCCCGGGAGCACCCAACGCACTCCGTCCGCTTCCTCATTGACCGTGGGCGTGCCACCCACCGGCTTGCCGATGTACGTGACTTCGTACGCTTGCCGGATCTCTCCGTCGCTGTAGGCGACGACGTGTCCGGGTGGGGAGTAGACGCCCAGCAGTCCGGTGACTTCCGCGACGATCCCGGTCTCCTCCTTGCACTCTCGGACCGCGCACTGGGCGGGCGACTCGCCGATGTCCTGCACGCCGCCGGGCAGGGCCCACTGGCCCGTGTCGCGGCGCCGCTGGAGGAGGATCGCACCGTCCTCCCGCGCCACCAGCAGGTTGGAGGCGGGGATCAGCGTGTTCGGCTTCGGGGCCGCGGGGTCGTTCCAGTACTCGGTGCGGGCCACGCTCACACTCCTGACTCGGGGTTCCAGGGCTTCGCCGTGTTCCAGACCGCGTCGAAGCTGCCGACGTAGTTATCGAACCAGCCTTCGCCGCACCGCTGGACGTGGAACAGCGGATTCGCGCTCGCGGGCCGGCCCCAGATGTGGGGGTTGACCAAGAGGTTGTCGTCGTAGCGGAACAGGCTGTTGTAGAGGGTGGTGTCGTGCAGGCGCACCTCGCAGCCGGCGTGGGCGACGAGCTCCCGGTAGTACGTGAGCGAAGCTCTGATCTTGGCGCTGAGGGTGTCGCCGATGCCTTCCTCCTCGCCGCGCTGCGCGACTGCGGCTCCGTCCGGGTTTCCGAAGCAGAGCCGTACGCTCACGCCCTCGTCGGCCCGCTCCGCAAGCATCGCTGCGACCCGGGGGTTCGTCTGCGCGTAGAAGGTCCCGCTGAACACCAAGACGTCAATGTTCACCTTGGCACCGGCGAGGAGGGACAACCACACCTCCCGGGGGACGGAAGCACGGTTGGCGTAGGTCTGGATGAGTTCCGCCTGTGTGGCGTCCTGTGCCCGCCGGTCGGCGTTCGGCCACAGGTAGCTCTCTTCCACACCGAGTTCCTGGCACACGATGAACCGGTGCCGCTGGTGCGGGACGCGTCCTTGGGTGATCCACCGCTGGACGCTCTTCGGGATGACGCCGCACCTCTCGGCCAACTCGTCCTGGGAGACGCCGCGCTGGGCCATCATCGTGCGTAGCCGCGTGTTCACAGAGCCATGATGAGGGACATTCCGGGGACGTTTCAGCGGTTCGCCAAGATCAGTAGAAGGCTCCTGGACTCGCTTGCTGCCGCCAGGGGTTACAGCCATAAGCTGATGCGATGCGCCGCCTCGTCTACTGGGACATCGACCACACCCTCATCGAGAACTCCGGCGTCTCGAAGGAGACGTACGCCGCCGCGTACGAAGCGCTGACGCACGAGGCGCCCCGGGCTGCCGCCGTGACGGCAGGGCGGACCGACCGGTCGATCATGCTCGGGATGTTCGATGCCCATGGTCGCCGGATGCCGTCATGGGCCAAGGTCGAGGCGGCGTTGGCCCGCGCCGGCTCCGCTCGGTTCGAGGCGTTGCAGAAACGTGGCACCGCGCTCCCGGGCGTCCGGGAGGTGTTGAAGGCCGTCGGGCGCATGGATGGTGCGGTGCAGTCGGTCCTGACGGGCAACATCCGGGAGAACGCGCTGGTCAAGCTGGCTGCCTTCGGGCTTGACGGGTTCCTCGACCTGGAGGTGGGCGCTTATGGGGCCGATGGCGACGACCGGGCAGAGCTCGTACCCGTCGCACGAGCACGCGCGGCCCGCGCCTACACAGGGGTGGACGATCTGACGCCGATGGTCCTGATCGGGGACACCCCCCGGGACGTGGCGGCGGCCTTCGACAGCGGCGTGAACATCATCGCGGTCGCGTCCGGTGTGCACGACGCCGCCGCTCTTTCAGCCGCTGGGGCCCCGTTCGTCCTGGCCGACCTCCAGGAGACAGACACCGTGCTTGAGGCCATCGAACAGGCCCTCGCATAGGGACATTTCCCGGGACACTTTCATGTCCTGCGGACGTTTCGAGATTCCCCTTCAGGTGGTTACCCCGTCCCACGAGGTGAGCCGATGATCACCCCGTCCAGCGAGCGACGAATCGGTGACCGCCATGACGCGAAGGAACCTCCCGCAAGACCGCCTCGCCCTGCCCGGATGGGTCGCCCGAGGTGTGTCTGTACGCGACACCAAGCAGTGCAGGGTCGGGATCATCCACGGGATCGGTGACCCGGTCCGATTCTCCGACGACCCGCTGTCGCGCTGCGTCTGGCTCCTGCCGCCCGGAGGCGGGTTCGAATGGCGAGCCGCCATCGACGAGATCGAGAGATACGAGGGGACTCCAGGCAGTGGAGAAAGTCCCGGCGCCATGGGGGATGGAGCAGGTTCCCGTCTCCCCGGAGAGGGTCAGGGAGGGCGACTGGGTCCTGCACGGGGGCGCGTGGCGTCGCGTAAGGGACATGCACCGGTCGGAGCACGGACGGGTCCTGCACTTCAAAGACCACCCGCCCAAGACGGTGGACGGCCCGCTCATGATCGCCCGGAAGAAGGCCTACCCCGGCCGGGGAGCGAAGTGGGGCATCGCGCGGTGAACAAGCCCGACGAGGGCACTCCGAGACCGCACCCGGCCCAGTCAGAAGTGGGTGCGCCGTGACCACCGCGATGGTGAGGACCAGCGAGACCGTGCAGGGCCTGCGGTGCGTGCGAAGCGTATGGCGGTTCGTTCTCCACCGCATCGTCCTGCACCCCGAAACCGTGGCCTACGGGGCCCAGTGCCTCGCCTGCGACTGGAAGACCGAAGGCGCCGACGATCCGTCGCCCGTGCAGCTCGCCTGCATGAAGCACACCGGTCGGTACGCGGAGCACACCGCTTTCTGGACGTACTGCCGGGCCATGTCCTACGTCCAGCGCGCAGAGAAGGAAGACGACACCGGTGATGAAAGCCGACCGACCCGACCTGGAGAGGGCCTGGCGACACGTGGTGACCACCCCGCTGGGGCCGGGTCCCGGCCCCGACTACGCCTCCCCGCCCGGCGCGCCGGGACCGTCCTGTCCGTCCTGTCGCCGGATCGACGCCGACCTCGCCCAGGCCGTGAAGAGCGGCGACGTCATGGCTGAGACACGGATCGCCCGGCAGCGCGCGGCGCACTGGTCGAGCATGCACTCGACGGTCCAGTGGTGAGCACGTCCTGGTCCGGCCTCAGGAGCGACGACATGCTCTGCCCGCACGGCGGTCACAGCCTCAGACCGGTTCATGCGGGCGTGTACCGGTGCAACGAGCACGGCATCACGATCGTCCGCAAACCCCTGTGCTCCCTGTTCGTCCTCGCGCCTGCCCGGCCCGACGACGCGACCCTCGCACAGGCACTTTCGCAGGCAGCCGATTGACCGACCTCCATGGAGGAGGCAGCGAAGGTGAACGACCTCTCCATATGGGCGTCCGCGCTGATGTCAGCCGTGGACGCCGACAACCTCAACCGCCCCGAAACATGCTGTCGGGACGCCCGCACCCCACATGCCCTGGCCGGTGCCCCTGCCACTGTTCTCGACCATGTCGCCTTGGCCTACGAGGACTTTCAACGCTGCGGCGCCTTGCCGCTGGGTCGGCTACGCTCGGACGCGGTCGCCCACCGGCTGACCGTGCACGAGGACGGCGAGAACGTCCTGGTCGCCCGCATGGTGGTCCCCGGCGGCCCCTGGCCCGGGCATTACGGCCTGGAAGCCGTGGCCTTCACTGCGGAACGCGCCGTGATGCCCGGGGCCTTCCCACCTTGTGAGGAACGTGGCCAAGTCCTCGCGTTCGGACGGATCGTGGCCGCGTCGAGGGCGTACACCGCTCGCGCCTCCGGCGGTGCCGTTCTCTTCCCCGAACAGCTCGCCGTCACCGCACATCCCGCCCGCCAGTCCTTCGGGGTCGTCTTCCTCGACCGGTTGACCACCCTGTTCCGTGACCGGGTCCTGCCGCTCATCGATGACCGGCACGAAGGCATGCACGCCTTCCCGCTGCGCAGGCTCCGGCAACTGGCTTTTCTCGCCCACGAGTGGGGCCACCGCCAGGGCTCCGGCGCGGAGCTGGAAGTCCCGGCCCGCAGTCGGCGCTTGGCCGCCGTCATCGCCGAACTCCGCGCCGACCTCGAAGCCCTCGCCATGCTGGAGACCTGCTCCGAAGCCTGGGCACCGTGGGCAGCCGGTGTCCTGATCACCGACCGCATCGCCCGCGAGGCGTGGCTCCGCCGCCCGCAGGCCCAGGTGGACGCCATCGCCGCCCGCCACCTGCTCGCCCTCCTCCTGCGCCACCAAGCCGTCACCCTGACCTCCGGCCACCGCATCGTGCTCCACCTCGACCAGGCAACTGCCTTCCTGTACAAGGAATTGGAGACGGTGCGAAGCGTCACGGAAGAGCTTTCCGCGGGAGAAGCCGGGGCAGTGGGCCGCTATCTTGCCGGGTGCGGCTGGGCCATCACCGACGGGGCCACGTGCTACCGCGAGCTGGAACAGCCCATCGCCCGGTACCTCGGCTACCAAGCCTCCATGAAGGAGACCGCCCGTGCGTGATCAAGCCATCGAGACGTATCTGAACGAGCTCGCGGCCAAGGTCCCCGCTCCTGGCGGGGGCGCCGCAGGGGCCCTGCACGCTGCCCAGGCAGCCGCCCTGGTCGCCATGGTCGCCCGCTACAGCACCGGCCCGAAGTACGCCGACCACGAGGAGACGGTCGCCCGGATCACGGAGCAGGCGGACTCCCTGCGCGAGCAGGCGCTCCAGCTCGCCGCAGAAGACGCCGCCGCCTTCACTGCCGTCACCGACGCCTACAAACTCCCCAAGGACACCGCCGAAGCCAAGGCCGCCCGCTCAGCGGCCATCGCGGACGCCCTCCTCGGCGCCGCCCGCCCCGCCGAGGCCACCATCACCTGCGCTGCCGACACGGTGACCTTGGCCGAGAAGCTGCTGCCCATCGGCAACCGCAACGTCATCACCGACATCGGCGCCGCAGCGGAGGCCGCACGGGCAGCAGCCGCGACCGCCCGCCTGAACATCGAGATCAACCTCTCCGGCATCAAGGACCCCGATGCCCAAACCGCCCTGCTGCGCTCCGTCGCCCTGGTGGACGCGCTGGCCGACCGTACCGAGCACATCACCGCCACCGTGCGCAAGGAGATCACCAGGTGACCGCCAAGCCCCTCCTCGGCAAGGAACTCGCCGCCGCCATCCGTGCGGACGTCACCACCCGGGCCGCCCGCCTCGCCGAGGCCGGCACCCCGCCCCGCCTGACCGTGGCGACCGCCACCAAGGACGAGTCCTCGGCCTGGTACGTCTCCTCCATCGCCAAGGCCGCCACAAAGGCCGGCATCACCTGCGACGTCCTCGACCTTGGCCCCGACGCCAGTGCCGACAGCATCAGTCAGACGCTGCGGGAGCTCTCCGCGGACCCGGCGGTGCACGGCATCATCATGCAGACCCCGCTCCCCGACGGCATCCGGCTCGACGGCGTCGCCGAGGCCATCAGCGTCGAGAAGGACGTAGACGGCGCCAACCCCGCATCCCTCGGCCGCCTCGCCGTCGGCCGCCCCGCGTTCGCCCCGGCCACGGCCGAAGCCGTGATCGAGCTCCTCGACCACCACGGCATCCCGCTCTCCGGCGTCCAGGTCGCTGTTGTCGGCCGCTCCGCCGTGGTGGGCAAGCCCCTCGCCCACCTCCTGCTCAACCGCGACGCCACCGTGACCGTCTGCCACTCCCGCACCCGTGACCTGCCCGCCGTCACCGAACGCGCCGAAATCCTCGTCGCCGCGGTCGGCCGCGCCGGCCTCATCACCCCCGCCCACATCGGCAAGGACGCTGTGGTCATCGACGTCGGCACCAACGTCACCGACGACGGCCTCCTCGGGGATGTCGCCCCCGAAGCCGCAGAGACGGCCTCCGCGCTCACGCCTGTGCCGGGCGGAGTCGGCCCTGTCACCACCGCCCTCCTCCTCCGGCACACAGTGCAGGCCGCAGAACAGAAGCTCGCTTGATCGCCAGTAAGTCAGCGCACAGGGGCGCCAGGTGCGAAGAGACAGCCACGCGCCCCTGTGCCGCTGCGTGGCTTTGGGCTGACCCGCTTGGTCCTACGTCCCATGCATCTTCTTCCACCGCCTCTGGTAGCTCAGGTCGCCTTGGCCTGCTCTATTCACGCTGACAAAGGCCCAGGTCAAGGCCCCAACCAGCCTGCAACGTCACGGACTTACGCGATCTTTCGGACAGGCTCAACGTTGGCGGCCATCACCGTCCACCACCTCCAGGTCCTGGACGACCCCATCCCTGCCACTGACCACGGCGTCAGCGTCGACTTGATCATCGCGCCCGACGAAGTCATCGCCTGCCCCGCACCGCCCGAGCGGGATCGTGCGGGACCACCTCGACCCGAGAAAATCGCCGCGACCCCAGCCTTGCAACGCAGGCAGACCAGCTGATGAGCACACCAGTTTGACCCTGATCTCATCGCCACCCTGGCACCATCCGCCCTGAACATGAGCCTAGAGAATCGTTCCATCAGGGGCCAACTATCCCTATGCCACGGCCCGTTGTCAGTGCCGCCGATTACTCTGCTTCACGGCGGGCTTGTTATGTCCAAGCAAGGCAAGGGGGCGACCTGTGCCGGGATTCGACACGCAACGATTCTTCGACGCGCGACAGAGACAGTTGATCTACGAACAGGCCGAGGGTCTGTGCCAACGCTGCGACATAGCGCTTGGCGCTGGCTGGCACGCAGACCACCGCATCCCCTGGGCCGAAGGTGGGCCCACGACTGTCGAGAACGGGCAGGCCCTGTGCGAGGGCTGCAACCTGAGAAAGGGACAACAGATGCAGTACGCGGACAACTTCGTGCCCCGCCCCTTCCAGCGGGAGGTCAGCACAGTCGTCCTCGAAAGCATCAGGGCCAATAAGGACCGCACGATCGTCCTCGCGTCCCCAGGGTCAGGGAAGACACTCGCCTATCAGTCGTTGGCCACCCGGCTGATCCGTGAAGGGCTGATTGACTACGTGGCCGTCTTCGTCCCCCGCGTAGCACTCGCCCAGCAGTGCGAAACCAGCTGGATGCACAAGGGGCTCGACGGAGCCGTAGGCGGTCTTTGCTTGCTGTTCGACAGCACCAAGCGCCTGGGGATGATCCGCCACAAGATCAGCGACCCCCCGCTGACACATCCGAACGAGCCGGGAAGTGGCTTCGTGGCCACCTACAGCGCGCTGGTCAGCAGCGAGCGCCTGTTCATCGAATGGGCCCGCAAGCACGAGGGCCGATTCCTTCTCATCGCTGACGAAGCTCAGTTCTGCGGGGCTACCGGTGACAAGGAGGAAGGCGGCGGCACCAAGGCAGGTGGGCTCGTCAAACGCGTACACGCCTTCGCACGCCACACACTGTTGCTGACCGGCACTCCCTACCGAGCTGACAATCAGCAGCTCATCCTGGCGGACTACGAGCCCGATCCGACCGACCCGCGGCGGATGACACTGGTTCGCGACGCCGAGGCGACCTACGCTGACGGCATCGCAGAAGGCTACTTGCGCCGGTTCGAGATGCACCTCACCGAGGCTCGCATTACACGACGAACCGTGGGTGCCCTCGATGCCCCTACCGGCGAAAACGTCCTGGAATATAACCTTTCGGACGATGGAAGCGAGCTCGTTCCCGTACTGCGGGACGAACGGACCTGGCAGCCGCTCGTCGACCGCGTCGTCGGAGCCGTGAAGGACAAGCAGAAGTTCAATCCTGCGTATCGGGCGCTCATCTCCTGCATGGGGCAGAACGAAGCGAAGAAGGTCCAGAGGTACCTGCACGAGCGCTATCCCAACCTGCGCGTGGGGCTTGCCATCTCCTCCGACACCGGCGCCCCGCAGGAACTGAAGAACTTCAAGCACAAGCCGATGGACGTCCTCGTCACCGTGCGAATGGCCTTCATCGGCTACGACTGCCCGGAGATCACTGTCGTCGGGGTCCTCACCCACTACCGCGACGGTGGGCATCTGATGCAGCTCGTCGGCCGTGGGCTGCGGGTGTGGGACAAGATGCCACCGCGGGAGCAGTCCTGCGTGATCGTCGCTCCCGACGATCCCAAGATGCAGGGATTCCTCTCGCTCCTCCGTGACGAGAACGAGCAGGGGCTCAAGCTCTTGGACGAACGCGAGGACCGCGAGGCCGGATCTGAGCCGGTTCAGGAGACGTTGTCGTACGTCGAGGCGGCCGTCGCAACCACGACCAGGGCAGCAGGCAACGAGAGCGAGATGGACGCGGATGAGCTCCAGCTGGTGGAGTACATCAAGGCAGCGGTCGACTCAGCCGAAACACCACTCAAGCTCAAGGACGTCGTCGAGCTCGCTGGGATCATGCTGAAGGCAGCGCCGAGCGTTCCCGAACAGCGCGCCGAGCCGGATGGACCGCCCATCCACGAGCCGCCCAAGACAGAGAGGGAGCAGATCGCTGAGATCAAGGCCCAGACCGCAGAGGCCATCAAGCAGTACCTGTACCAGCGGGGCGTCTCACCCGACTCGCCTGGCTACCAGGAGGCGATGGTGCAGGCGACGAAGCGTGTGAACGATGCCGCCGGCTTTAACGCCCAGCAGGCCAACACGCTCGAGAAGGCCAACAAAAGGCTGCGGGCCGTTCTGAGCGCCCTCAAATAGGAGTTCCCATGTCTGTGCGCGTTGAGTCAAACAGCTACCTGACCGACGAACAACACCGCGTCTACACCCTCCGGGAGGCTCTCGAACGGAATGGTGGCACGCCTTCGGGCTTCCTCGAGCTTCTCGCCGTGGTGATCGACGACGAAACCTGGCGGAAGGTACCAACCGGCGTCAACAGCGACGAGCCATTCGAGGACTTCGCCTCCTTTGTCAAAGCGAAGCCGCCCTTCGGCCTCGGGGCCAAGGTCGAGGATGTGCGCGTCCTTCTTCAGATCAAGCACCCCCATGAGGGTGTCCGCCGCGTCCGCGAGCAGATGGACCGGATGCGAGCGGAGGTCAATAGGCTTCTCGGGATCAGCCCCAGTGAGGATCCAGTCACACGCGATGCTCACGATTTCGGGGGGTACGCCAAGGCTGGAGGCTGGCTGTTCGGATTGAAGGTCGCCCGTTGCGTGCAGCCGGGATCGAATCAGAGAGAAAAGCCCGAATCGTCACCTCGTGGCAGTCACAACGAAGCGACGAAGGTGTCAGCAAATGAATTCGGGCGCCGGGCAGGCTGCTCAGCCAATCGTGTGATGCGCTTCTACCGCGCCTGGTCCAGGGCAATCGAGGACGGTCTCGTCCCCAGCTTCGAAGACCTGCAGCCAGGGGTCGACATCGACTTGCCCGACGCGGACGCCTGGAGCCAGTACTACACCACCCGCTCCAGCGGTGAGTCCGAGCGTGGGGTGCGAATCACTGCTGCTGCAGAAGCAGAGGGCATCCGTCCCACCAAGGCTCTGGAGGTGGCGGAAAACCCCACAGCGCTGCGCGTGGCCATCCTCTCGGACTCCGGCACTGCAGAGGCAGCCAGGAACGCCCTCATGGATCGACTGGAGGACGATCCCGACCTCCAAGCCGCGATGGCGAAGCACATCTCTGACACGGCCACGCTCAGGAAGGCGGTCGCTGCCGAAACCAAGCGTGCAGGCCAGGTCGAGTATGTTCGAACTGCGCTCGAGGAAGGCACGATCAAGTCGCCGGCCGGCCAGATGATTCAGCTCCCCGACGACGTCAAGACTGAAGCTGAGAAGCAGCTGACGCCTTCCGACCAGGCTGCGCGGAGCGGCCCCGCCGAGGCTGCCGCGGCATACGAGGTGCTGCACCAGTTCGTGGTCCGGTCAGTCCAAAAGAACCCGCAAGTGAATGTCCAAGAGCGTAGGGCCGCGTTGCACGGCCGTGTGCGTCAGGCATCCAAGGCATTCGAGCAGCTGAGCCTCGACGAGGTCGGGGAACTGTACGACGAGGAACTGATCGAAAGCCTGGAGCAGCTCAGCGGGCTCCTCGCAAACTGCATCCAAAGCATGAAGGCCGCAGCACAGCGGCCCCCGCTTCGCGCCGTGAGGGAGGCGTAGCGGACCGTGCGTCGTTCGGACCGGACGGCACGACCCGGTGGAATCACTTCGGGGTACATAGCTGATCTCAGTTCTGGTCTCATTCGCCTCCGTCCAACATCATCCGGACGGAGGCGCCACATGCGCTCCACCACAGGTCAGAACGCAGATGCCCTCGCCGGGTCCCCGGACGAGCGTTTGGAAAGCATCTTGGGGGCAACCCCTCACGAGTTCGAATCTCGTATCCTCCGCCAGCGCCTCACCAGGCACTATCGAAGGCCCTAACCGGTTCGCCGGTCGGGGCCTTCGTCATGCCGTGGTTGCAGTTGCCGCCTGGCAGCGGCTTCGCCCCGCTCTCGTACGGATGTCAGCCCCCTGTGCCAGGCTGCAACTGTGGATCTGGAAGAGCTGCTGAGCGCCATGGATCGGACCGCCGCAAACCTCGCGAAGCTCGAACGTGTGTGGGAGCAAGCCGCAAGCTTCATGCCCAGCCGTCAGTCGAGCACTGCATCGGGCCGGGAGTACGACGACCTCGTTCGCGCATGGGCAGACCTCCTTGCCGGCTTGCCGACGATCGACGGCTGGACGATCACCGACCCGCTCCCCGACATCGATGAACTCGATCGATCCATGTTTCAGACGCGGGACGCCGGCGTCTCAACAGCCTGGGTCGAAGACATGGCAGCACAGCCGGGCAAGGACCTGGCTGAGTACCGTCACAGGCTCAACCGGGCCCGTCGACGGGCCGCACGCGACCGGCTGCGACAGCTCCAAGTGCTGGTCGACACAGCCTTGCCCCTACTCGTCCAGGGAGTGCCCCGCGATTCCCGGGAGCAGCTGACCGCCCCTGCCGTGGGCCAGATCACAGCTGCCGTGACAGAGATCGAACGGCTGATGGGAGACGCGGCACAGCGACTCGGTCGATGGAGCGACCTCTACCGCCACATCCGGTTCGGGCAAGGTCACGACTGGCACGACATCGCCGAGTTCGATTGGCCCAGCGTGCGGGTCGACGTATCCGCCGCCGGCTTCTCGGACACGGATCCACTTCCCGTCCCCGATGCCGACCTCGGCCAAGCATCGGCCGGACATCTCACCGGTCAGGCGACCACCGCGCTGGAGTGGAGCATTCTGAACGACGACGGCTTCGAACGGCTGCTGTTCGACCTGCTGCGAAGCTTCCCGACGCACCAGAATGTGCAGCTGCTTTCCCATACACGGGCCGCCGACCGAGGGCGGGACCTTTCCATGGACCGCATGTTGCAGGACAGCACCGGTGGCATGCGGAGTGAGCGAGTCATCATCCAGGCCAAGCATTGGCTCACGAAATCTGTGAACCTGCCCGCTGTGTCCGGCACGGTGGCGACGGTGAGGCTGTGGGATGCCCCGGTGGTGCGAGCCTTGATCATCGCGACGAGCGGGCGCTTCTCAAGCGATGCCGTGATGTGGGCTGAAAAGCACAACGACAGCGGCAACGCACCATTCATCGAACTCTGGCCTGACAGCAAGCTCGAAGTCCTACTCGCCCAGAAACCCCACATCGCTGCCGCCCACGGCCTCCGGTAGAACTCGGCGAGACCACACTGAGCTCCTGCGTTTCCTGCACTCGTGCGGGGCGCCACCTTGCTGCACTCGGATCTGAGTTGGGAACCCCGTCCGGTCAACAGCCTCACCACAACGATGGCCGATGCCGCCCCTGAAGAGATGAAGCAGACGCTGAAAAACGTGGGCATCGACGGCGGGTTACTGAGCATCCCTATGTGCGGAAGCACAATCCTCGGCCGGGATGAAGCCAAATGGCTGGACGCCTGTTACTCAGCCAGTGTGACCCTACGAGCTGGCTGAATAACAGGCTGGGGCCTGGTGGCCTACGGGCCCCAGTCTGCTGTTCAAGCCTGGTGGGTCGCACACGTCTCCTCGCCCTTCAGCAAGGTCGCCTTCCCCGAGTAGTTGCGTCCTGCAGGCATCGTCCGGTCCACAAATCCCGAAAGATCCAGGCCATAAGAACACCCAGCTCTTGCTCCAAGATCGGCCGACAGGAATGGTGGGCGCCATGTCTTCTACCTGGGTGGCCATCGACTTCGAGACCGCGAACGAGCACCGGGGCAGCCCGTGTGCCGTAGGCATGGCGAAGGTCGTCGACGGCCGCATCACCGACACCTGGGGCACGCTGATCCAGCCGCCCGTCGGCCTGAGCCACTTCAACCCGTTCAACGTCGCTGTCCACCGCATCACGTCGGACGCGGTGGCGGGCGCACCCGACTGGAAGGCCACGCTGAGCGAAATCCTCGCGTTTGCCGACGGTCTCCCCCTCGTGGCACACAACGCCGGCTTCGACATGAGTGTCATACGGGCTGCCTGCACCGCTGAGGGCCTGCCCTGGCCCGAGCTGCGATACACGTGCTCGCAGGTCATTGCCCGCCGCACATGGAAGCTGCTCTCGTACAGCCTGCCGTACTGCACTGATGCTGCTGGGATCGTCCTCGACAACCACCACAATGCCGACGCGGACGCGACCGCATCGGCTGAGGTCATGCTCGCCGCGATGCGCACCGCCGAGGCGGATTCTCTCGACGCTCTCCTGTCCGGTCACCAGGTCCGATGGGGCTGGATGACACCGACAGGTGAATGGCAGGGCAGCCACCACAAGGGCCGCAGTGCCAGGGCCCGCACACCACTGCCTGGCGCGAACCCGGACGCCGACCCGGACGGCGAGCTGTACGGGGCGGCCGTGTGCATCACCGGCACGCTGACATCCATGACCCGCGACGAGGCGTTCCGCAAGCTCGCCGAAGTCGGGGCCCAGCCGGAGAAAAACGTCACCAAGAAAACGAGCATCCTCGTCTCCGCCTCCCAGACCCAGCTCAAGCCCGGCGCCGCCCTGAGCGGCAAGGCCGAGAAGGCCCAGGCCCTCCTGGAAACCGGCCAGGAGATCGAGGTCCTGGACGAAGACGAGTTCCTGCGCCGCCTGGGCAGCTGACCCCAGCTGCGTGCTGTAGCCGCTGGCAGGGGCCACCCTGCGCCTTGACCTGCGAGAACAGGCACCGCGCGGTCTCAGTTCTGGTCTCATTCGCCCCCGTCCAACGGGGTCCGCCAGCCCACCCGTCAACAGCTCCGCCCCAGGCCGGCACCGCCCCGCACCCGCCCGAACCCCCGGACGAACATTTGGAAAGCGTGTTGGGGGCAACCCCTCACGAGTTCGAATCTCGTATCCTCCGCCAGTGCCTCACCGGGCACTACCGAAGGCCCCGACCGGGAAACCGGCCGGGGCCTTCGGCGTTCCCTGGCGCGTGACGCCCATCACAGGCGGCGCCAGGTGTGGCACGGCGCCACACCGCCCATCGGCACCCCACCCCACCATTGGTAATGGTTTCCGTTTTCATATAGCGTGGCGGCACGCACCCGACGACGGAGGTCCCGTTCCCATGGCCGTGCCCAAGCGGAAGATGTCCCGCTCCAACACCCGCCACCGCCGCGCCCAGTGGAAGGCGAGTACGCCCCAGCTGGTGCCGGTCACCGTCGAGGGCGCCGTACACATGGTTCCGCAGCGCCTGGTGAAGGCGTACGAGCGCGGGCTGCTGCGCCCGGAGGGCTGACGGCCATGGCTGATCACCGGCTGCCGGTGACCGTCCTCTCCGGCTTCCTCGGCGCGGGCAAGACGACCCTGCTCAACCACGTCCTCGCCAACCGCGACGGGCTGCGCGTCGCTGTGATCGTCAACGACATGAGCGAGATCAACATCGATGCCGCGCTGGTGCGGGGCGGAGAAGGCGCGCTGTCGCGGACCGAGGAACGCCTGGTCGAGATGACCAACGGCTGCATCTGCTGCACCCTGCGGGACGATCTCCTCGAGGAAGTGGACCGGCTGGCCCGCGAAGGCCGCTTCGACTACCTGCTCATCGAGTCGAGCGGGATCTCCGAACCGATGCCCGTCGCCGCCACCTTCGCCTTCCCCCGGGACGACGGCGCGACCCTCGGCGACCTCGCCCGGCTCGACACCATGGTCACCGTCGTGGACGCCGCGAACTTCCTGCCCGAGCTCGCCGGCGGCGACGGCCTGGTGGAGCGCGGCCTCGACCAGTACGAGGACGACGAGCGGACGGTGAGCGATCTCCTCATGGACCAGATCGAGTTCGCCGACGTCATCGTGGTCAACAAGCTCGACCTGGTGAACGCGGCGGACGCCGACCGGCTCCGGGCGGCGCTCGCCCGGCTCAATCCGGCCGCCCGCGTCGTGCCGGCCGAGCACGGCCGGGTGGACCCGTCGGCGATCCTCGGCACCGGCCTCTTCGACCTGGAGCGCGCCCAGCAGGCGCCCGGGTGGGTCAGGGAGCTCAACGGCGACCACACCCCCGAGACCGAGGAGTACGGCATCTCCTCGACGGTCTTCCGCGCCGGGAGGGCCTTCCATCCCGAACGGCTGTGGACGTTCGTCACCGAGGAACTCGACTCCGGGGCCTACGGCCAAGTGCTGCGTTCCAAGGGGTTCTTCTGGCTGGCCGGCCGTGACCGGGTGACCGGGCTGTGGTCGCAGGCCGGGGCCGTGGCCCGGTTCGAGCCCGCCGGCGCCCGCGAGCCCGGCGGACAGGGGCAGGAAATCGTCTTCATCGGTACGGAGTTGCGTCCCGAGGCACTGCGGCAGGCGCTGTCCGCCTGCCTCGTACGGCCGGACGAGTCGCAAACGTCATGGCCCGACCCCTTCCCCGCCTGGGACGCCCACGGCCTGGACGACGGCGCCTGCGAGCACGATCACGGGCTGGAGACAGTCCGCGCGTGAGGCCAGGGCCCCGGGCCCGGCTGTCAACCGTCCCGCCAGGGTCGCCCCGGCGGGACGGCACTCGGCCGGCGGCGGCCCGCAGCTGACACGCCACCCCGGGGTCCGGGCGATCCGCGGGCGCGTCGTGGCTTGTCGCGCAGTTCCCCGCGCCCCTACGGGGCGCCGTGCCCCGGACCGCAGGCGCAGCCGGAGCCGCACGTCGGGTACGGCGTGTGAACGATCACGGTCAGCGCTCCTGCGTCTGTGCCTGTTCCTCCTTCCGGCAGCAGTCCGGACAGCGGCCGGAGAGTTCGACGGCGTGCCGGACGTCGGCGAACCCGGAGGTCCGGGCGATCCGGGCAGCCCATTTCTCCACGGGGTCGGATTCGACGGGCAGGCTGAGGCCGCACTCGGTGCAGACCAGGTAGCGGCGGTGGTCGGGGCCGGGGCGGTGGCGGAAGAGCCGCCCGCCGTTGGTGTCACGGAAGATGTCCGCACGGCCGGCCTCGGCCAGGGCGGTGAGGGTGCGATAGACGGTGGAGAGGCCGACGGACGAGCCCTCGGCCACGAGCCGCTTGTGCAGGGCCTGGGCGCTGACGAAGCCTTCCGCCACGACAAGGGCCCCCAGAACCACCGCACGCCGCTGTGTGGCGCGGCCGATCAGCGCCCGGTGGCCTCGCCCAGGGCCTCTGCGATGCCCTGGAGCTGGGTGGTCTGCCACTGCTGGAAGCCACGGGTGAGCCGCCTCCGCGCGAGCCGCGCCGCAGCCATGGCTCCGCCACCCTTCCGGAATACCCCTGGGGGGTATATCGTTCATGTTGTCGGAAGGGACGCCGGGCAGCGCCCGGCACCGCACCCCGCCCATGACCCGTAAGGAAGCAGCCATGACCTCCCAGACGAACTCCGGCACCGGCATCACCACGGTCTACAAGGTGACCGGCATGACCTGCGGCCACTGCGAGGGTTCGGTCTCGCAGGAGGTCTCGGCGATGGCGGGCGTGACGTCCGTCAAGGCCGTGGCCGCCACCGGCCTGGTCACCGTCGTCTCCGCCGGTCCGCTGGACGACGAGGCCGTGCGCGCCGCCGTGGACGAGGCGGGCTACGAGCTCGCCGGCCGCGCCTGACGATCTCGGTACCCCTCCCGGGTACCTCCCCGGTATTCCTCCGGTACCCCTCGCCGGTCCGTACCGCTCCGCTCATACGGACGCCGTACGGTCCGGCCCTCCTCCAGGAGATCCGCAGCAATGACCAGCATCGCTCCCGAGCAGACAACGGCCGTGCCGGCCGTCGACGTCGAACTCTCCATCGGCGGGATGACCTGCGCCTCGTGTGCCGCGCGCATCGAGAAGAAGCTCAACCGGATGGACGGCGTCACGGCGACGGTCAACTTCGCCACGGAGAAGGCCAAGGTCTCCTACGGCCCGGGCGTCGAGGTCGCCGACCTGATCGCGACGGTGGAGAAGACCGGCTACACCGCCCAGGAGCCCCCGAAGCCGGCGGCCCGCGCGGAGGCGGCGGCCCCGGGTGAGGACCGGCAGGGCGACAGCAGCGGCGACAGCGGCGGCGATAGCGACAGCGGCGGCTACAGCGGTGAGCTCGGTGCCCTGCGTCAGCGGCTGCTGGTGTCGCTGGTCCTGTCGGTGCCGGTGGTGCTGATGGCGATGGTGCCCGCGCTGCAGTTCGACAACTGGCAGTGGCTCTCGCTCACCCTGGCCGCCCCCGTCGTCGTGTGGGGCGCGCTGCCCTTCCACAAGGCAGCGTGGACCAACGCCCGGCACGGGGCCGCGACGATGGACACGCTGGTGTCGATCGGCACCCTCGCCGCGCTCGGCTGGTCGCTGTGGGCCCTGTTCCTCGGCCACGCGGGGATGCCGGGCATGCGGCACGGCTTCGACTTCTCGGTCTCGCGGGCCGACGGCTCCTCCTCCATCTACCTGGAGGCCGCCGCCGGAGTGACCGCCTTCATCCTCGCCGGGCGCTACCTGGAGGCGAAGTCCAAGCGCAAGGCCGGTGCCGCGCTGCGGGCGCTGCTGGAGCTGGGCGCCAAGGACGTGACCGTCCTGCGCGACGGGCGTGAAGTCCGCGTCCCCACAGCCGAGCTGGCCGTCGGCGACCGGTTCGTCGTCCGCCCCGGCGAGAAGATCGCCACCGACGGCACCGTCGTGGAGGGCGGCTCCGCCGTCGACGCCTCCATGCTCACCGGTGAGTCCGTGCCCGTCGACGTGACCGCCGGCGACACCGTCACCGGCGCGACCGTCAACGTCTCCGGCCGACTCGTCGTCGAGGCCACCCGCGTCGGCGCCGACACCCAGCTCTCCCGCATGGCCAAGCTGGTGGAGGACGCGCAGAACGGCAAGGCCGCCGTCCAGCGCCTGGCCGACCGCATCTCCGGCGTCTTCGTCCCCGTCGTCCTGCTGATCGCCCTGGGCACGCTGCTGACGTGGCTGTTCGTGACCGGCGACGCCACCGCCGCGTTCACCGCCGCCGTCGCCGTCCTCATCATCGCCTGCCCCTGCGCCCTGGGCCTGGCCACGCCGACCGCCCTGATGGTCGGCACCGGCCGCGGCGCCCAGCTCGGCATCCTCATCAAGGGCCCCGAGGTCCTGGAGTCCACCCGCCGCGTCGACACCGTCGTCCTGGACAAGACCGGCACCGTCACCACCGGCCGCATGACCCTCCAGGACGTCGTCACCGCCCCCGGCGTCACCGAGCACGACCTGCTGCGGCTGGCCGGAGCGCTGGAGCACGCCTCCGAGCACCCCATCGCCCGCGCCGTCGCCGACGGCGCCGCCGCCCGCACCGGCACGCTGCCCGTACCGGAGAGCTTCGAGAACGTCGCCGGGCTGGGCGTGCAGGGCGTCGTGGAGGGCCACGCGGTTCTCGTGGGGCGCGAGACGCTCCTCGCCGAGTGGGTGATCGAGCTGCCCGTCGAGCTCGCCGCCGCCAAGGCCGCCGCCGAAGCGGAGGGCCGCACCGCCGTGGCCGTCGCCTGGGACGGCGAGGCGCGAGGCGTCCTCACCGTCGCCGACGCCGTCAAGGACACCAGCGCCCGGGCGATAGCCGAACTGCGCCGCCTCGGCCTCACCCCCGTCCTCCTGACCGGTGACAACAAGGCCGTCGCCGAGGCTGTGGCCCGCGAGGTGGGCATCGACGAGGTCATCGCCGAGGTCCTGCCGCAGGACAAGGTCGACGTCGTCAAGCGGCTGCAGGGCGAGGGCCGTTCGGTCGCCATGGTCGGCGACGGCGTCAACGACGCCGCCGCCCTGGCCACCGCCGACCTGGGCCTGGCCATGGGCACCGGCACCGACGCCGCCATCGAGGCCGGCGACCTCACCCTCGTCCGGGGCGACCTCCTCGTGGCCGCCGACGCCATCCGCCTCTCCCGCCGCACCCTCGGCACCATCAAGGGCAACCTCTTCTGGGCCTTCGGCTACAACATCGCGGCCCTCCCCCTCGCGGCGGCCGGCATGCTCAACCCGATGATCGCGGGCGCGGCCATGGCCTTCTCCTCCGTCTTCGTCGTCACCAACAGCCTCCGCCTCCGCCGCTTCCGCTGAGGCCCGAGCCCTGGCAGGGAGGCCCGGACCGCACCACGCGGTCCGGGCCTTGCCGCAGGTGTGGCTCGCGTCATATGCCGGTAGTTTGGGGATTCGGGGCAGCCGTCCAGGGGGTCCAGGAGGTCGCGATGTTGCGGCAGACCCGACTGCCCGGCGAGTCGGCGGAGTACCTCGCCGCCCGGGAGGAGCTCCGTCTCGCCGAGATCGAGCTCATGCGGCAGCGCGAGGCGGTCGCGGCCCGGCGGCGGGCGCTCCCCCGGGGGACGCCGGTCGACGACTACGTCTTCGCCGAGGGCCCCGCCGATCTGGACGCGGGCGACGCGCCCGTGCGCGAGGTCGCGCTGAGCGGGCTGTTCACCGCCCCGGACCGGCCGTTGATCGTCTACCACTTCATGTACGGCAAGCGGCAGACCGAGCCGTGCCCGATGTGCACCATGTGGATCGACGGCTACAACGGCGTCGCCCACCACATCGCCCGGAACGCCGACTTCGTCATCGCCGCGGCCGCCGACCCGCCCACCCTGCGGGAGCACGCCCGGCGGCGCGGCTGGGCGCGGCTGCGGCTGCTGAGCTGCGGGGACAGCCGCTTCAAGTTCGACCTGGGCAGTGAGGACGAGGCCGGCGAGCAGGACTCGACCCTCTCCGTCTTCACCCGGGACGCCGACGGCACGGTCCGCCACACCTACTCCGCCCACCCGCGCCTGGCCGAGGACATCCAGGAGCGCGGCATCGACCTCCTCAGCCCCGTCTGGCACCTCCTCGATCTGACGCCGGGCGGGCGGGGCGCCTGGTATCCGGGGCTGGACTACTAGGCCGGGACGTACGCACCGGGAAACCCCCTCCGCCCGCTTCGCGGCGGGAGGAGGGGGTCTCCGTGGGCGGCGGCCGGAGAGACGGGGGTGCCCGGTCATCGGTGGGCTCTCTCCGGGGGCGCCGCCCGGGATGGTGGATCAGGGGTTGGTCGTGGGGTTCGTGTCGGCGGGCGGGGTCGACGGGCGGTTCTGCGATGGGGTCGCCGGTGGGGTCGAGCGCATGTTGCGGGCGTGTTCGAGGGAGCAGATCTGCATGCCGAAGGAGCGGAGCCGCCACATCTTTCCCGAGTTGCCCTTGATCTCGTCGACGCTCGGGTAGCCCTTCTCGTCGTGGGCGACGTTGTTGAGGGCGTAGACCTTGCCGTCGGGCGCCTGGAAGGTGATGGCGAAGCCGCTGTACGGCGTCGTGTTGCAGGCCACCTTTCCCTTGTCGGGCTTGAGCGGCCACGCGGCGCCGAACTGGTCGGCGGTGACCGCCTGCGGGTTGCTCTCGGCGCCCGGCCACTTCAGGACGGCGTCACGCTCCTCGGAGCAGCCCGTGACGAGGACGGCGCCGGCCAGCACCCCGGCCGCCAGGGCCAGCGCGCGGGCCCTCGTCCCGCGAGTACGAGTGATCATGAGTTTCCCGCCGCCTTTCGTGCCGCGTGAGTGATGCCGAAGGTGAAGAGGGCGATGGCCGCGATGCTGACGGGGACGGTGACCGACATGCGGTGCAGGTCGAGGTAGTTCGCCCAGGAGTAGGGGATGACCGGCCACAGCGTCTGCTGCATGGTGGTGCCGCCGACCAGCACGCCGATGAGGATCCCGATGATCCCGACCACCACCGCCACCGCCTGCGACGTGCGGATGGCCAGCCACAGGCTGAACGCGGTGAGCATGCCGCCGACCGCCGCGCCGGTGAGCGCGAGGGGCCAGGCGTGGCCGCCCGGGATGCCCGCCGCCAGATAGACGAGGGCGATGACCACGGACATCGCGACCGCGATCCCCACCGTGAGGCCCGTGAGCGCCAGGGCCGGCCGGGCCGCGCCCGTGGAGCGGGCGGCGACCGCCCGCCACCCCTGGCCCACGGCGCTCCACGCCACCAGACCCAGCACCAGCGTCCCTATGGGCAGGATCAGCAGCGTGAACAACTGGATGCTCACGTTCGGGTCGTGCCAGGACAGCCACAGGGCGATCAGGCCGACCGCCGCCGGGCACATCCACGTCAGCGCCGTGCCGCGCAGCATGCCCGCCACCGCCGGCAGGACCCTGGGGGTGCCGGGGCGTGCCGCCTCGGTCAGTGCCGACGCTGTGTTCACGGGCGCCGTCCGCGCCTGTGCCGTGCGGTGCTTCGCGATGCTCCGCGTCCCCCGCGGGCTTAGCCGCGGCAGCAGCAGGAAGGGGACGGCCAGCAGCGCGCCCAGCACCGTGGGCGGCCACGGGGACGCCTCGGCGAGCGCCGAATGGGCCTCCAGCGCCACGCCGTTGGCGTGCGTGCCGATCAGCGGCAGCGCGCCGCGGTCCAGCCAGGTGAACGGCAGGGCCGCCCAGGACGAGGACTCGGCGTTCACGACGGCCAGCATCGTCCAGGCGAAGCCCACGCCGAGGACGACCGCCCACGGCGTCTGCCGGGCCACCCACAGGAGCAGCGCCAGCATGCCCAGTTGCGACAGCCAGGGCACCACGACGGCCTCGGCCGCGCGGTCCAGGGGGACTCGCTGCGCGGAGTTCATCAGCCCGACGATCAGCAGCGGCGTGGCGCCGCCCAGCAGGTTGAGCAGGAGCGACCGGAGGGCCAGCACGCCGAACCGGCTGACGTGCCGGTGGAGCGGATTCACGGGCCGGTACCAGGTGGCTCCGCCCCGGGAGACGTCGTCGATACGGGTGGCGGTGGCCACCAGCAGCGCGGTGAGCATCGGGCCGACGAACATCGCCCACAGGTTCTGGTAGCCGAGGAGGTCGTGCCAGGTCTTTCCGGAGCCGGCCTGGGCGGACCCCGTGGAGACGTACAGGGCCGTGTTCACCAGGCCGAACGCCAGGCCGCCCAGGGGGAGGTACGTCACCGCGCTGCGCCGCCAGATGGCGGACTCCGCGCGGAGCGTCGCGAGCAGGCCCGGTACGGGGGCCGGGGGCAGGGCGGTCGTCATGACGTCATCGCCCCGGCCCCGTGCCCCGCGCCCGTCAGGGTGAAGTAGGCGCGCTCCAGATCGCCGTCGGGCGCCAGGTCGGCGAGCGGGCCCTGGTAGCGGAGGCGGCCCTGGGCGATCAGGCCGATGTCATCGGCCACGGAGGCGACTTCGCCCAGCAGATGGCTGGAGAGGACGATGGTGCGGCCGGTGTCGGTGAAGCGGCGCAGCGTCGTGCGCAGCGCGGCGATGCCTTCCGGGTCGAGGCCGTTCTGCGGTTCGTCCAGGATGAGGACGTCGGGGTTGCCCAGCATGGCGATGGCCAGGGCGAGGCGGCCCTTCATGCCGGTGGAGAAGCTCTTGGCCTTCTTGCGGTCCGAGGCGTTCAGCTCGACGGAGGCCAGCACCCTGTCGACCTCGGCCTCCGGGACGCCGAGGAGGTGACCGTGGACCATGAGGTTCTGCCGGGCGGACAAGTGGCCGTAGAAGCTGGGGCCGTTGATGCTCGCGCCGATGCGGGAGAGCGCCGGCCGGTTCCAGGGTTGCCCGAACAGCCGTACCTCTCCGGCGCTGGGTGGTAACAGGCCCAGGATCATCTTCAGGGTGGTGGACTTGCCGGCGCCGTTGGGGCCGAGCAGGCCGTAGATGCGGCCCGGCCGCACGGTGAGGTCCACGGAGTCGACCGCCGTCGAGCGCCGGAAGGCCTTGGACAGGCCCCGGGTCTCGATCACCGGTGTGCCCCCGCCCCCGATGGGCATCTCCGGATTCGCCGCCGAGTACATGATCTCTCCGTTCTGCTACAGCATGTAGCACTTGTGGGTGTGCGGATGCCCCGCCGCACACGGGATGTCTTTACGTCACAGCAGGATGCTCACGGCGCCGACCAGCGCCCCCGTCGCGATCCGCACCGACCACGCCTGCCACGCCGGCATCACCCGGGGCGGCGCCGCCAGCGCCCTTGCGCGGTGGGCCAGTTCTATGCCGGGGTCGAGGAATCCGGCACTGACGGTACCGACGGCGCCCACGCCGCCGGCCCCCGTGGCCGACAGGCCCGGACGGGCCGACCGGGCCTTGGCGTCTATCTGCGCGCACAGCGCCTTCGCCACGGCCGCGGCGCCGTCGGCCTCACGGGCGTTCTGGTCGGCCCACAGCTCGGCGGTGAGCCGCACTTCGGCGAGGACCGCCTTCCGGCCGGGGATCCACCACCAGGACCGCAGCGCACAGGTGGCCAGGAAGATCCACAAGGGGTGGTGCGCCCGCGCGTGGGCGCGCTCGTGCTCGATGATCGCGGAGGCGTCCGAGGACTCCGCCACCGCGGAGCCGAGGATGATGCGGGGCCGGACCAGGCCGACCGTGCTCGCCAGACTCCGCTCGGCCTGACCCTCGCCCTGCACAATCCAGACGTCGCCGCACTGGCGCGGCGCGAGCAGCGCGACCGTACGGCCCGTGCGGGCCACCTGGACCGCCCCGGCGACGAACGACACGGCGATCGAGACCAGCGGCACGACCGACGCCGCGAGCATCAGCTGCGCCCCCAGGGCCTGCAGCACATGCTGTCCGTCGATGTCCGTGACGCCGTTGCTGATGCCCCAGGCCATCGGCGCCCGCCACGGCAGCGCGTCGCGCAGCGGGCTGTGCGGCATATAGGGAACGGCCGTCGCCAGCAGGGGCGTCACCGCGAGGCCCACCGCGAGGACGAACCGTTCCCGGGCCGGTAACCGTGCCGACAGCCGGCGCAGCGCGTGCCACAGGCCGACGGCGACCAGGGGGCACCACCAGGCGAGCAGCACCTGTGGATAGCCCAACCAGCTCATGCTCACGCGGATACCCCCGCAGCGCCCTCGGAATCATCCTTACCGGCCTTACCGGCCTCGCCCGACGGATCGGCGATGCCGGCCAGCAGCGCGCGTACCTGCGCGAGCTGGTCGGCATCGCCGCTCACCGTCCGGACGAAGTTCGCCACGGCGAGGTCACCGAAGCCGTCGACCACTTGGCGCACCTGCTCGGCCGCCACGCGCTGCTCGACCTCGCGCCGGGAGGACCGCGCCCAGTACACGTACTGGCGCCCCTCCTTGCGGCGGGCCAGCAGCTCCTTGATCACCAGGCGCTCCATCACCGTCTTGACGGTGGTGTACGCCTGGCCGCCGTCGAGGCGCCGGGCACAGGTGCTCACGTCCAGCTCGGCCGACGACCACATGACATCCAGGATCGCCAGCTCAAGCGGCCCGAAGTGCGCCGCCAGGCCCTGGCCCCGACTACCTCTCCACGACGACATGCTACGCACCATAGCAGTTCACGGCACGCGTAGGCGATCAGTATTCGCCGATCGAACCCGCCTTCCTGGCACGGGACATGCCCGTCCGGAAGGTGATCAGCCCGATGGGCAGCATCACCGCCGACCAGATCGCCATGTGCAGCAACGACGGCGCCACCTGCGCCAGATCCGCGTCCACCAGCAGCGACTTGCGGATCCCGTCCAGCGCCTGTGTGGTGGGCAGCGCCCACGCCACGGACTGGAGCCACCCGGGCAGGATCGAGATCGGGTACATGACGCCCGACAGCAGCGTCGTCAGCGTCGTGATGCCCCAGCGCACCGGATCGCCCCGCTTGGTGATGAGCAGGACCCCGCACCCCGCCAGCCCGAAACTCCCCAACGTGACGACCAGCAGCGCGAGAACGGCGATCGTGGCGAAGAGGTTCACCGAGATCGGGATGTCGAAGATCGCGCCGAACACACCGAACATGACCACGGACCCGAGCGAGGTGCCCAGCAGCCCGACGACGCCGGAGTACAGCATCACCCGCGTCAGCGGCACCGGCATCATCACCACCGATTCCAGCGTGCCCGTCCGCTGCTCCATCTGGAGGTGGTTGCTGAACGCGCCGAGGCTGACGGCGACGAAGCCGGTGAACACCGACCCCGACATCAGGAAACTGATGATGTTGCCGCCGTAACCCTGAATTCCCGCGAACGTGTTGCCGTCCTGCAGGAACTTGCCCATGAGGAGGAACTGCACGAACGAGATCAGGGACGTGACCGTGCCCAGAGCGATGGCGGTCCGGTAGGAGCGGCGCTCCCAATAGATCTGGAGTACGTGGACCCCGAACTGCCGGACGGTGTTCACCGCGCGCGCCGTGCTCACTGCGCCTCCTGAAGGGTCTTCGGTTCGACCGTCGGGTCGGACGCGGAATCCGGCTCCGGTTTCGGCAGCGACAGAACGCGGCTGTCCACGATCCGCAGGAATTCGTCGGTGGTCCTTTCCAGATCCCCGTCCGTGTGCGTGGAGAACAGCACCGAACCACCGCCGTCGGCGTGTTCGGCGATGATCTCGTGGAACCTGGCGACGTTCTCGGTGTCGAGGTTCGCCGTCGGCTCGTCGAGCAGGAGCAGCGACGGGCTCCCCAGCAACGCCCGCGCCAGGCCGAGGCGTTTGCGCTGCCCCAGCGACAGCCGCATGAACTGCGTGTCGGCGAACTCCGCGAGCCCCACCCGCTCCAGCAGCTCGGCGATCTCCCGCTTGGCCCGCGCCCCGTAGAGGTCGCGCAGCGACGCGTAGTACCGCAGGTTCTGCGTACAGGTCAGCCGGAAGTAGAAGCTGCGCTCCGGGTAGAGGGAGACGCCCAGATGCGCCCGCGCGGCCACGGGCCGGCGTACGACGTCCTCGCCCTGAACGGTCACCGAGCCCGCGCTGGGCGTGATCAGCCCGCACAGGATCTTCAGGAGCGTGGTCTTGCCCGCCCCGTTCGACCCGAGCACGGGTACGAGCCGTCCTGCGGGAACGGTGAAGTCCACCTCGCTGAACACCGGAGTGGTGGTTTTGCGGTAGGACATCGACATACTGGCGACGGTCAACACGGGACACCTCCGCACAGCATGTACTCGGCGCTGGTGATCCGGTCGGCGCCCAGAGAGACCAGGGCCACCGCCGTACCGCCGGAGCCGGTCAGGAAGCCGGGCGAGTCCGTCGGCGCGCCCTGGACGTTGTCGTTGCGCATCCCGAAGGCGGCGGTCGGGTCGGCCATGGCCAGCAGCCGTTCCAGCGTCTCCCGGCCCGGGCCCGCCCACCGCCGGCCGTGCTGGGCAGCCACCGCGGCGATGTAGCGCTGGACGGTGATCTGCCCGGCGATGCCGTGGCACAGGGACGGGTTGTCGATGTGCCGTAACTCCACCGGCCGCCGTTCGACGGACTCCAGCAGCCGGATCGCGGTGTCGAGGAAGCGCGGGTCCACGCTCGCGCAGTTGGCCAGCGCGACCGCCCCGCCGAGGTTCCCGTAGCACCACGCCGCCCGCGCCAATCCCCGCTGTTCGCCCTGCCGCTCCGGCGGCAGCTTGAAGTAGGGCAGGTCGGGGCCGTAGTCGGTCTCCACCAGACAGTCCGTGATCAGCTCGCCCAAGGCGCCCACCGCCCCGGGCAGCCCGGGTACGGCCGAGCCGCGCGCCGCCGCCAGACCCAGGACGGAGGCGACGCCCGGCACGCCGTGGGCGAAGCCCAGGTTGAGGTAGCCGTCGTGCAGATGCGGGGACCGGTCGCGCTCGATCTCCGTGATCCTGGCCGGAGGCGTCCACAGCCCCAGCGGCGGCGGCACGACGACGAGGCGGCAGAACTGCTCCACGATGCGGTCCGCCGCGTCCCGCCGCCGCTCGTCGGCGTCCCCGGCGGCCAGCAGGTACATCGCGGCCCCGGCCAGCCCCGAGATCACGTCGTAGGCGCTGCTGGCCAGCCCTCCGGAGGGCGGCAGCGCGGCCAGCTGCTCGTCGACGCGGGTGATCAGGGTGGCCTCCACGTCGTGGAGGGCGCGCCGGTAGCGCTCACCGCCGCGCGAGAGGGCGCGCAGCGCGTACGCCACGCCCGCCGTGCCGTTGAACAGCCCCACCCCGAGGTCCACCGCGTGGGTGTAGGCCTCGATCAGGCGCTTGGCGTGGTCGAAGGCCAGCCTGTCCCAGCCGTCGTCCGGGCGCAGCTCGTCGGCGGCGGAGTACGCCAGGGCCATGCCGAGGTCGCCGGGGTCCGTGCCGAGCGGGTGCCACGCCTTGAGGGGCTCCGCCGTGAACGGGTCGGGGACGGTCAGCTCGGCCCAGTCGCCGGTGTGGTCGCGCATCCGGTGGAGGATCTCCCAGCCGGTGTCGGCGGCCGCGCTCCTGAGTGCCTGCGACGCGGGCGGTGAGGCGGGCGCTGTGGGGAGCGGTGAGAGGGTCACCGTTGCTTGGTCGTTCACGGCCGGGCTCCTTCCCTGTGGGCCTGGGATCGTCTGATGGCGCCGGTCAGGAACAGCGCCTGGTATTCGCGGTTCCGGGGAAGGCCCATCCGGTTGGCGAACATGTGCAGGAGGCTCTGGAGGGTCATCGCGCGCAGCCGCCACGGCCTGTCGTCCTTGGCGAGCAGCCGGTTGAGCACCCGCAGGTCGGGCGCGAGCGCGTCGCGCAGCAGCGGGCCCGCCGCGACCGCCGCCTCGGACGGTCGCTGTCGTACCAGGGGTCGTACCGCCTTGCGGAGTCCCGGGTCGGCCGAGGCGAACTCGGACCGGTAGCCGGCGGCGACGATGTCCAGCAGGTCGGCGGTCTCCTCGGCGGTGAGCTCCAGGGCCGCGAGGTAGTGGTCCATCAGGTGGGCCGCGTCCCGCACGATGCGGCCGAGCGTGCCGTCGAGCTTCTCGTCCTCCTCCAGCCGGTACGCCGCCGGCATCGCCTCCGGCGCCATGCACAGCTCCGGGCGGGCGGCGAGGAAACGGGACTCGGCGCAGAAGATCCGTTCGGCGACCGGCATCGCGTCGACGCCGCCGTACCGCTCCAGCTCCCGGACGTAGGTGTCGACGGAGAAACGATGCGCCAGGCCGTCGCGGACGCAGGCGTCGATCACCTCGCGCACCCGGTCGAGCGGAACGGTCGCGGAGCGCACCCGGATCCGCAGGTGGTCGTCCGGATCGGCGTAGCGGATGTGGAACCACTGGTCCGGTACGTCCGCGAGGGCCGCCGCCAGCCGGGTCAGGATCTCCTGTTGCCGCTCCCGGTCCCCGTAAACCCGCAGGTACCACCACTCGGTACCCGGCGGCAGGGTGCGCACGGCGTCGGCGGTGACGTCGAAGCGCGGCGCGGGCGGGGGCGGCGGTACGGGCACGGGGCGCCGCGCGACGGCCGAGAAGACCCCTTCGCTGGCGTACCGGTGACCGTCGCGGTCACGGACGATGCCCATCCGGCCGGGGACGGGCGCCTCCGTGACGCTCTCGTGCCCGTCGGCGACCTCCCGCCGCAGCAGGTCGCGGTGGATCCGGTCGGAGAGGTTCAGCAGGAGGCGGTTGTCCAGCATGCCGATGTACACGTACCGCGGCAGCCCCGCCTCCGCGACCCAGCGCCGCAGCCGCTCGTCCTGCTCGTCGGGCGTCCCGGACAGCGGCGGGACGCGCCACGTCGGCAGCGAGAGGGTCACCCCGCCGAACTCCACCCCGGGCAGGAAGTCCACCAGGGGTTCCATCTCGCCCCAGGTCCAGGCCGGCCGGACGGAACCGTCGAGGGCGAGCTCCTGGAGGAACCGGACGACTCCGGTGGCGATCTCCGGGTTGACGAGGTTGGCCGTGCGGACGGCCACCGGCCTCCCGGTGGGGGCGTGGACCAGATGGAACCGGCCCCCGTCGGCCCCGACCAGCAGATCGGCGAACGCGATCTGTTCGGGACCCCGACGGGGCTCCGACGCGTCGGTGTCCGCGTCCGTGGCCGTGTCCGTGTCCGCGGCCGCGTCGAACGCACCCGTCGTGACCGTGAGCCGGTAGTCGTACACGCTGGGCGCGACGACCACGTTGTTCACCCGCGCCCGGTTGCTGACGTAGTCCAGCTCGCACAGGATCACATCGGGATGGGCCGCCTTCTCGGCGGCGGCCAGCTCGCGGACGTGGGCGCCGACGGCGGGATCGCCGTACGCGAACCTGCCGCTCGCCTTGCCCGCCGGAATCGCCACGCCGATGGGGGAAAGGGTGATGCGCACGTCACCCTCGCCGTCCTCCCCGCCTTCGTCGAGCTGGAAGAACACGTCGTACGTCGTGGGCGGCGTCCCGGGAGCGGGCGGGAACGCGGCGAGGTCGTCCTCGGTGATTCGCACCGTGGTCTCCCCCGTGCGGCGGGCCCGGTCGATCAGCTCGGCCCGCAGCCTGCGGCCGAAGAGGAACACCTCGTCCTCCCCGTACGAGCTCTCGCTCACCCGGTGCGGCGAGCCCGGGTACCCGGCCGGGGCGCCGATGCCCCGCACGGGGTCGAACACGCGGTGCAGCGGCACGAGGGACTGGCCGAACGCCTCGGCGAACCGTTCGGTGTGCCGCTGGAGCTCCGGGAAACGCGCCGACAGGAGCGACATGCGGATCATCGCGCCCACGGCGGCCTCCACCTTGGGCGCCACCCCGGCGGGTACCTGTCCGGACAGCGCCAGGGTCAGATCGACCTGGAGCTGCTCCTGCGTGGCGTGGGCGTCGGTGCGCAACGCGGCGTACACGGCGTCCAGTTCGTCGGCGCCCTCGCCGACACGGGTGGCCCGGTAGCCGGCGACGGCCTCCCGCGCCACGCGCAGCCGCCCGGCCGTCTCACCGTCGGCGTCCAGTCCGGCGCGGGCCCACCGGTCCGCCGGGTCGCTGTCGAACGCAGAGGGGGTCAACTCGTGGATCAGAATGCCGCGTTCGACCAATTCGCCGACGAAGCGGACCAGGACCTCGCCGGGCGCGTCCGGGAACGCCTCGCCGAGGCCCTCCCGGATCTCCGTCAGCGTGACGGGCCGGTCCGCCAGCCCCATGACGTGCCGCACCGGGGGCGTGTACCGGACGCTGGACGTCTCGTGGACCTTCCCGTCCGCCGCCTGGGGGTTCACCATGACCGCGATCCGGTCCCCGGCCAGGTGCGCCGTCGGGTTGGCCACCACCCGCAGCCGGCCGCCGAGTTCGGCGACCGCGCGGCCGGTGAGCTGCTTGAGCCAGGGGAACCCGACGCGCGCGTGCTTGCGGTGCTCGCCGGGCGGGCCCAGGACCAGCGGCTCGTCCCCGAACCCGGCGAGCGCGCTGCCGCCGAAGACACCGAACGGCGTGGTGCGCGTGGCGATGCGGATCGCGTACTTCAGCAGGGCCCGGTGTATCGACCGGACGTTTTTGTCAGCCTCTTTCCGGCCTTTGCTCTCGCGGCCCGGCGACACCGCTTTCCGGTCTTGATCCACGGGACCGTCCGCGGCGGAAAGCAGCGCGTCCACCTGCTCGGCCAGCACCGAGCTGGCCACCCGGACGGATTCCCGGAACACCTCGTCCGCCCAGAGCGCGCGAATTCCCGTCAGCGGGCTTTCGTCGGCGGGCCGGTCCGGATAGAAACCGGTGGAACGAATGGGAGTGCGGATCAGCACGCGATCCGCCACCCGATATGCGGAACTTGCCATTATGAGTACCCCGTCACCCATGCGCAGATACCGTCGCGGCCAGAATGTCGTTGAGGTCCAGCAGTGTTTCGTCCGTGCCGTACCAGGAATGCACGCCCGTCAGATCGAGGATCACTTCGTCCACCCCGGCCGCCGCGTAGCGGGCCAGCCCGGCGGCGATGCCGGACGGGCTTCCGTAGAGGAATCCGCCGCCGGAGATCAGGGCCCGCGCGGCGGCGGCCGGATCGTTCGCCGGTACGTCCACCCCGGCCCGCGCCAGCATGTCGGCGTAGTGCGGCAGGACCAGGTGCCCGCCCGCGGACAGATGGGCCAGCTCGACGGGGTTGCGGCCGCGCCGCGCCACGGCCACCGGCACGGCCGCGACGACGGAGGGGCGGGGCCGGCCCGCGGCCTCCGCTCCCCTGGCCACTTCCGGCAGGACGGTGTCCCGGATGTAGCCGGCCGGCGCCAGCCAGGTGATCGCCACGTCGGCGACCTCGCCCGCCGCCCGGGCCATCGCGGGCCGCAGCACGCCCAGGCCGAGCCGCACCCGCGGATGGGCCACCGGCGGCAGCGCCTCACCCGGGTGGAAGTACCCAATCCCCCCGCCCTTCCCGGAATCCCGGGCGGCCGGAGGGTCCCAGCGCTGCGCGAGGCAGCTCCGGGTGGCGCGGACGAACTCGGCGGCCGCCTGGACGGGCCTGTCGTAGGGGGCGCCGAGCCGCGCCGTCTGCGCCGCGCGGCTGCCCGGCCCGTACCCCATGACGGCCGGCTGCCCGGTGACCGCCGCCACGGTCCGCGCCTCCAGCGCGGCCTGGGCCGGATGACGCAGCGGGGTGACCAGGACGCAGGTCCCGGCCGGGACCGGGTATCCGGCGCCGGCCAGATAGGCGAAGGTCGCGGCGGGCTCCAGCCCGTAGCTCTGGCCCTGCCACAGGCGGGAGAGCTGCGAGTCGTGGGCCACGTAGCGGGCGAACGGCACCGCCTGTTCGACGGTGGCGGGCACGGTGGGGATCAGCAGTGACAGCTTCATCACGGGCCCACCGAGGCCAGGCCGATGCTCCGGAGGTAGGAACCGGACAGCACGGCGGAGAACGGGTCGTCGCCGGCGGCGGTCGGCTCCGCCAGCTCCCACCGGTCGACCAGCCGGCTCGCGGCCTTGATCAACTCCTGGTCACCGGAGTCGAGGACGCACCGGACCAGCCGGTCCTCCAGCGTCTGCCGCAAGGAGACCGCGAACGGGCTGTCGCACTCCGGCAGGCACGGCCCGTGATAGAGCGTCAGCGCTCCACGCACCCGGCCCGCCTTGAGCAGGCCCAGCACCAGCAGCGCGTCGACCGTGACGGGCCCGGCCAGGACGTACCGGCGCACCGGCGCCTCGTAGCGCACGTCGACCCCGAGCTTCCGGGCCCGGTACGCCAGGGTGGGCAGCGTCGAGGCGGAGACGTCCCGCTCGTAGATGCGGTGGTGCAGTCCGTCGCGGCTCATCGAGCCGCCGGCCACGGCCAGGGCCGTGATGAATTCCATCGTTTTTCCGCTGGTGACCGGCCGGCCGTCCACTTCGTAGCGGCCCAGGACGCTGACCCGCAGCCGGGCCGGGATGTCCACCGTTAATTGCGCATCCAGATCGAAGTGCGGCAATGCCTCGGATGCGGAGTTCTCAGATTCTTTCCATGGCGTTTTGCAATCGGATGCCAAATTTGGCACTCGTCCCCCAAACCCCGTTTATGTTGCGACAGAACACCCCGAAGAGCGGCCGGTGCGCCAAAATCGACCAGACCTGATCAAATGGGGCGGTCACATTCACGTTACACGCTATTCACATGGCGCTTCTCGGGTCAACGGGGTATCGCCCACGTCACACCGAGACATGAGCCCTCAACCGTGTGTAGCCAGCATCTTTATCGCGAACCGGACGTCGGCACCCCATTTGCGGTGCATTAAGGGGCCGTTTTCGGCCAAGCCGGCCCCCGTGAAAGCCGTGTGATCGAGGCGTGAATTCCCACTGGCAGCTTGGATCCCGGTGAACGGACCGGCCGTTCCCGCCGACCCGGCACGGGTACCTCATGGAAGGACGAGAACATGTCTGACTTCGACCTCGACGCCAAGGTTCTGAACGACGAGCAGGCCGCCAACAGCCCGATGATCACCAGCATCTCGCTGTGCACCCCCGGCTGCCCCTCGGCCGCGGGCTGCACCACCAGCGTCTGCACCCAGGGCTGCCACATCAGCAAGTAAGCGCGTCTGCACGGGTGTTCGACTGCGCGCCGACGCCGGCGCGGTTGAACACCGACGTGGCCGCGAGTCCGCTTCAGGCGAGACCAGTCCGGGCGCTCCCCCGCACACGGGAGCGCCCGGCTCTTGCGTGGGCGCGACGACCTCGCGCGGCGACGGCGGCGGCAAGGGCCGGCCGTCGCCCGACTGGCGGAGGGCCGAACGGGCGAGCCCGGCCTCACCCAGCCCTATGTCCGTATTGTGGGGATATTCTATGGACTATGACCCAGCCAGGTCGGCCGCTGTTCCGTCGTTCCCCTCACGGTGGATGGTCCCCTGTCCAGCTCTCCCCGGTGATCCTCACCGTGGTCATCGCCGCCCTGGCGTACAACACCCCCAGGCGCATGGCGTTCAGCCGTCTCCTGCCCGCCGCGCCCGCGCTCGCCGCCGCGATGTGGCCCGTGCTCCCCACCGTCCTGCTGGGCACGGTCTGTCTGTTCCTCATGATCGGCCTCAGCATCGTGTTCCCCGGGCTGGGGACGTGGTGGACGGCGGGCGGGATCGTCGCGGTCACCGTGGCCGCCGCGTACGGCAGCCACGTCCGGCTCCAGCGGGAACGGACCCTCTTTCAAGTGCGGCTCGTCGCCGACGCGGCGCAGACGGTGGTCCTGGGGGCCATGCCACGCTGCTTCGGGGGCATCGAGATCGACTCGCTGTACGTCGCGGCCGCGGCGGAGGCCCGCATCGGCGGCGACTTCTACGAGGCGGCCGATACTCCGTACGGGGTCCGGCTGCTCATCGGCGACGTACGGGGCAAGGGCCTGCCGGCGGTGGGGGCGGCCGCGGCGGTGGTCAACTCCTTCCGGGAGGCCGCCCACGACGAGCCGGACCTGGGCGGCGTCGCGCGCCGCCTGGAGGCCAGCAGCAACCGCTACAGCGCCGCGTTTCCCCCCGAGGACCTGGTGGAACGGTTCACCACCGCCCTGCTCGTCGAGATCCCACGCGGTAGGGACAGCGTCAGGGTCCTCAATTGCGGCCATCCCCCGCCGCTCCTCCTCACCGGCGGAGCACTTCGCACCCTCCACCCGAGCGAACCCTCACCGCTGCTCAACCTCGCGGAGCTCATCGGCGACCAGTACACCGTCGACGCCTTCGCCCTCACCCCCGGCGACCAACTGCTCCTCTACACCGACGGCGTCACCGAGGCCCGCGACCTCGACGGCGCCTTCTTCCCCCTGGAGGACTGGATGCGGCGGCAGAACACCGCCCACCCCCGCGAGCTCCTCGACAGCCTCCACCACGACCTCCTCGGCTACAGCGACGGAGGGCTCAACGACGACATCGCCGCCCTCGCGGTACGGGTCGGCTGACGCGCCCCGCCCCCGTCCTTACGGCGTGCGCGCCGCGCCGTAAGGAGGGACCATCGCCCCATGGACCATCGCTCCATGGACCGCGGTCCCGGCCGGCCCCTGCGGCTCGCGCAGCAGGAGGACGCCGACGCGCTGCTCTCGCGCAGCCCGCTCGCCGCCCTCGTCGGGATGCTGCTGGATCAGCAGATCCCCATGGAGTGGGCCTTCACCGGCCCGTACACCATCGCCCGGCGGCTCGGGCACGACGATCTGGACGCGCACGAGATCGCGGCGTACGACCCCGAGGCGTTCGCGGCGCTGTGCGCCGAGAAACCGGCCGTCCACCGGTACCCGGGATCGATGGCCGGACGGGTGCAGCAGCTGTGCCGGTATCTGGTCGAGCACTACGACGGGGACGCGAGCGCCGTGTGGTCCGGGGCGGGGTCAGGGCGGGAGCTGCTGGAGCGGCTCCAGGCGCTGCCGGGGTTCGGGAAGCAGAAGGCGCAGATCTTCCTGGCGCTGCTGGGCAAGCGGCTGGGGGTGACGCCGGAGGGCTGGCGGGAGGCGGCCGGGAGCTACGGGGAGGCGGGCTCGTACCGCTCGGTGGCCGACATCACCGGGCCGGAGACCCTGGCGAAGGTCCGGGCCTACAAGCAGGAAATGAAACGAGCCGCCAAGCAGGCAGCGGTCAAGAAGGCGTGAGGCCGCCCCCTCGGGCCTGCGGCGCGTCGCGCCGCGCCGGGCGGGGAGCCCCGGAAGACTGTCCCCATGAGCAGCGCCAAAGCATTCCTCGAAGGCGGCCCGGACGATCTGCCGGAGCGGGTCGTCCCGATCACCCCTCCCGGGAACGAGCTGAAGGTCCAGTTCAAGGGTGGTTACGAGCACTTCAAGGCCACCGGGCGACACCAGGACACCGCCGAGGGCCGGCTGCGCGTCTTCGAGTGGTGGGAGCGGACCGAGATCGCCGAGTGAGCCGGTGATCTCCGTGGTCCCGGTGGTACGGAACGGCGGGGTGAGCGGACTCCGGGGTCCGCTGTCCGGAATGCGGACCCCTGGCGAAAGAATTCTCGTTCAGGAGTTCCATGCATCACTCCCGGTATGCGGCTGATTGTCGCCATCGCACTGCCGCGCCATGGCTGCGCCGGGAGCCGCTCGCCCGGTAGGCTTTCCGTGTGATCTTCAAGCGCATCGGAAACGGGCGGCCGTACCCCGACCACGGCCGGGAAAGCACCCGCCAGTGGGCGGATGTCGCCCCTCGCCCGGTACGCCTGGACCAGTTGGTGACCACCAAGCAGCAGCTCGACCTCGAGACGCTGCTCGCGGAGGACTCGACGTTCTACGGCGACCTCTTCGCGCACGTCGTGAAGTGGCGTGGCGATCTCTACCTGGAGGACGGGCTGCACCGGGCCGTACGGGCCGCGCTGCAGCAGCGCCAGGTGCTGCACGCACGCGTGCTCGAGCTCGACTGACCCGCCACCGGCCGGCCCGGGGCCTCAGTCACATGGCCGGATATTGACCCTTTTGGGTAGGGGTCCGCGCAACCCATTGATCATCTAGTAGGCAGCGGGTCCGCCCGGCACTACGCTGCGTTCATGAGCATGCTCACCCCTCCTGGCATGGGTGGTAAGTACCGCATCACGGGCCATCGTTTCCCGCATATGCGCCGCGCCCGCCATCGCCGCAGGATCGTGCTCGCCGGCGCTGCCACGGCCGTCGTGCTGGGGCTGGCCGGGTGGGGAACGGTCCAGCTCGTCGACGTCTTCTCGGGCACGCCCGCCACGGCGCGGGCGGCGGCCCCGGCCGCGAAGCGGAACGGCGACTGCAAGAGCGGCTCCGAAGCGGCCGGCGCGGCCGGGCGGAGGCTGCCCCGGGACCTGCCACGGCCCGGCGACATCACCGTCAACGTCTACAACGCCACGCCGCGCGGCGGGCTCGCCAAGATCACGGCGGACGAGCTGGAACGGCGCGGCTTCAGGATCGGCAAGGTGGGCAACGCCCAGGCCGACTACGACAAAAAGGTGAACGGCACCGGAGTGCTGATCGGCTCCCAGGAATCCCTGGAGGCCGCGCTGCGGGTGCTGGGCACCCAGCTCGCCGGGGCGGAGGCGCGGAGCGACCAGCGCGAGGGGCAGGACGTCGACCTCGTACTGGGTGCGGCCTATCAGGGGCTGACGCCGCCGGAGGAGTCCGAGAAGGCGCTCGGGGCGCTGGAGCGGGGTGAGGTGCCGCCTTCGCCCTCCCAGGCGCCGTCTCCGGCGCCTTCCCAGGCGCCGTCCTCGGCGGCGCCCAAGGGGAGCCCACCCGGCAAGTGCTGATGCACGCTGCGCCGCGCGGGGTCCGGTTCAGGGGCCCGTGCGGGCCGGTGGTGGTTTGTGCCCACCCGTTCCGCCCTGCGGAACGACTGCCCACAAACCACCGCCGCTCGTGTCAGCCTGCCGTGCCGTACATGCGGTCGCCCGCGTCGCCGAGGCCCGGGACGATGTAGCCGTGCTCGTTGAGGCGCTCGTCCACGGAGGCGGTGACGACCGTCACCGGGGCGCCCTCGAGCTCGCGCTCCATGACCTCGACGCCCTCCGGCGCGGCCAGCAGGCAGATCGCCGTGACGTCGTCCGCGCCACGGGCGATCAGCTCGTTGATCGCGGCGACGAGCGTGCCGCCGGTGGCCAGCATCGGGTCCAGGACGTAGACCTGGCGGCCCGAGAGGTCCTCCGGCATGCGCGTCGCGTACGTCTCCGCCTTGAGGGTCTCCTCATTGCGGATCATGCCGAGGAAGCCGACCTCGGCCGTCGGCAGCAGCCGGACCATGCCGTCGAGCATGCCCAGGCCGGCCCGGAGGATCGGCACCACCAGCGGGCGCGGGTGGGAGAGCCGGACGCCGGTGGTGGCCGTCACGGGGGACTCGATGCTGACCTGCTCGGTGCGCACGTCGCGCGTGGCCTCGTACGCGAGCAGGGTGACCAGCTCGTCGCAGAGGCGCCGGAAGGTGGGGGAATCGGTGCGCTTGTCGCGCAGGGTGGTGAGCTTGTGAGCCACCAGGGGGTGGTCGACGACGTGGATCCGCATGACATCGACATTAACCGAGCTTTAGGGCACGAGATGCCTTCGACGGTCTGTCGCAGCCCTGGCATCAAACCACCACTAAGGGGGAAAGTGGGCACGTACGCCCGGTCTGTCGCCGGGCGAGGACCTCGGCACGAGGTGGTGCTGCCCATGGCTGGCCGTGACAGGCGGGGATCCGGGTCGGCTGCCCGGACGCCCCGGAAGACGACGGAAGCGGACCCCCCGAAACCGGGCTCTTCCATAGATCCGCCGGGCCCCGACGACGGGCCGGAGAGCGCCGACGACCGCAGACGACGCCGGGCCCAGTTCCTCCGTGAGCTGAACGAGGCCAAGGAGCTGCGCGACCGCGTCCAGCCGCGCCGGGCCCGGGCGGCCCGGATGCGTCAGCAGATGCGCATGCGCACCTTCCGCTGGTGACGCCGATGAGGCCGATGACGCCGGCGACTCCGGTGCCGCCGGTGACCGGCGGACCCGCCCCCGTCACGTCCGTACGGCGCCCTCACGGGCCCCACGTGAGCGACATCTCTCGGACTGCTGCACGACGCAGCGCGGAAGACCTCTCGCAACGCCCAGGTTTCTGCCACGATTCCGAGTGGGCGGGGTGGTCCCCGTCCGACCCGGCACCGCCTATGACCAGTGGGAGAGTCACGGTGTACTTCGCCGCAATGCTCGCGCGCACCGAAGACGGGTGGGAAGCGAGCGACACAGAACTCGACAACGTGGAGACCCTGTCCGACATCGCCGACCTCGCCCGGGAGAGCGCGATCAACGAGGACACGGTCCTGGTGCTCATCGAGCAGGAGGACGCCTGGTTCGGCGTCGTCCGGGTGGACGGCGAGGACGACCCCCGGGTCTACCTCTCGAACGCCGCCGTCGCCAACCGCAGCTCGTACGGGGCGATGCTCGTCGAAGAGCTCGTCGGCCGTGAGGACGACGAGGACGTCGAGCTGGACGCCCTCGACCTCGACGGCACCGAGGACGGCGAACCCGACATCGAGGAGGAGGACGAGAGCGACGACGGGGCGGCCGCCTCCGTCGCGCCCAACGGTCCGCTGGGCGACACCAGGCTGCTGGAGGACCTCGGGGTGGACGAGAAGGTGCTCCTGGCGCTGGACGGGGACGCCCTCACCTCGATCGCCGACGTCCTCGGCTGCACCGAGATCCTGGAGGCCGTCCGCTGACATCCGCCCGGGCGGGTGCGCTCACACTGGTGCCATGAACGAAGCCGTCCACGACTCAGCCGTCCCCGTCCACGACCCGGTGCGCGAGCCCTGGCTCGCCGCCATGCGGGCCGCCCTGGCGGAGGCCGCGGCGGCCCCCGCCACGGGCGACGTGCCGGTGGGCGCCGTCGTGCTGGACCGGGACGGCTCCGTCATCGGCCGCGGCCGCAACGAGCGCGAGGCCACCGGCGACCCCACCGGGCACGCGGAGGTCCTCGCGATCCGCGAGGCCGCGCGGGCCGTCGGCGAGTGGCGGCTGTCGGGCTGCACGCTCGTCGTCACCCTGGAGCCCTGCACGATGTGCGCGGGCGCGATCGTCCTCTCCCGGGTGGACCGCGTCGTCTACGGCGCCGTCGACGAGAAGGCCGGCGCGGCCGGTTCCCTCTGGGACGTCGTCCGCGACCGCCGCCTCAACCACCGCCCCGAGGTGATCTCCGGGGTCCTCGGCGACGAGTGCGCCGAGCTGCTCACCCGCTTCTTCCGCGACCGGTGATCCGACCGGCGACGCGGCCGTTGACGCGGCCGGTGACCAGGACCACACCGCCACGGCCCGGAACGGATTTCAGAGCACGGCCCACCGTCCGCTAAGCTCTCTCTCGGTAGCGTGTCCGAGCGGCCTAAGGAGCACGCCTCGAAAGCGTGTGTGGGGGCAACTCCACCGTGGGTTCAAATCCCACCGCTACCGCTTGATGAACCGCCCCGATCCGGATCTCCGGACCGGGGCGGTTCCTTTTGTGCCCGGCTCAGTCGGCCTTGATGGCGACGAGCATGTTCATCCGGGCCGCCCGGCGGGCGGGCCACAGCGCGGCGAGCACACCGACCAGACCGGACAGCAGCAGGAAGACGGCCAGGCTGCCCCAGGGCAGGACCAGTTCGTAGGTGGCCATGCTCGCGCCGATCTGCTCACCGGCCGCCCAGCCGAAGAAGACGCCCAGGCCGACGCCCAGCACTCCGCCGAAGAGCGAGATGACCAGCGACTCCAGCCGCACCATCCGCTTGATCTCACCGCGGTCCAGACCGATCGCCCGCAGCATGCCGATCTCCCGGCGGCGCTCGGCGACCGACATGGCCAGGGTGTTGACGACGCCGAGCACCGCGACGAGCACGGCCATGGCGAGCAGGCCGTAGAGGATGTTCAGCATCAGGCTGACGACCTTGGCTATCTCGCGGGAGATGTCGTCCTTGCTCTGCACCTGGATGGCGGGGTTGTCGCCGAGGGCCTCGCGCAGCGACTCCTTGTTCGCGGAGCTCGCGCCGCCCTTGACCTTCACCATGACCTGGCGGTCGTCGACCTGGGGCATGTGCGGGGTGACCGTGGCGTTGTCGACCATGATCCCCTGGAACATCTGATTGCCCTTGTAGACGCCGGCGACGGTGAGCCTGCCGTTCGTGCCGTCCGGGTAGGCGACGGCGAACGAGGAACCGTTCTTCCAGCCGTGGCTCTTGGCGGTCTTCTCGTCGACCACGGCCTTGTCGCCCGTGAGGCCGGCGAAGGAACCGGCGCTGAAGCCGACCTTGACGAGCCCGCCGATGGTCCGGCCGTCGACGCCGGTCAGGGAGTCGTCCTCGCCGTCGACGCGGACCGGGGCCTCGCGCAGCGGGCTGCTGGACGTCACCTTGGGGTGGGCGGCGAGCTTGCCGGCGACGTCGGGCGAGAGGGCGTTCATATTGGCCATGACGACCACGTAGTCGGCCTTGATGGCGTCCGCGGCCATCTTGTCGATGGCCTTCTGCACGCTGCCGGCGATCACGGTGATGGCGGTGATCAGGGTGAGGCCGACCATCAGCGCGGAGGCGGTGGCGGCGGTGCGGCGCGGGTTGCGGACCGCGTTCTGCTGGGCCAGCCGGCCGGGCATCCCGAAGGCGCGCAGCACGGGGCCCACGGCGGCGATCAGCGGCCGGGAGAGCAGCGGGGTGAGCACGAACACGCCGACGACCAGCAGGAAGGCGCCCAGGCCCAGCGCGGACTCGCTGGAGGCGCCCGCGGCCACGGCGGCGCCGCCGGCCGCCAGGAGGCCGCCGATCACATTGCGCACGACGAGGGACTTGGCGGTGGCCGTGGCGTGGACGCTGTTCATCGCGGCGACCGGGGGGATCTTCGCGGCGCGGCGGCCGGGCAGCCAGGCGGCCAGCGTGGTCACGACGGTGCCGACGACCAGCGCGGTGATCACCGTGCTGCCGGAGACGACGAGCGGGCCGTCGGGGACGACGCTGCCGAAGCTCTCCATCAGCGGCCGCATCGCGGCGCCGATGCCGATGCCCGCCAGCAGGCCGATCACGCTCGCGACGGAGCCGACGAGGAGGGCCTCGATGAGGACCGAGCGGGTGACCTGGCGCCGGGTGGCCCCGACGGCGCGCAGCAGGGCCAGCTCCTTGGTGCGCTGGGCGATCAGCATGGTGAAGGTGTTGGCGATGATGAACGTGCCGACGAACAGGGCGATGCCCGCGAAGACGAGCATGCCGGTGCGCATGCCGTCCATGGCCTTGGCGGTGGCGTCGGCCTGCTCCTTCGCCAGCTGCTTGCCGGTGGTGGCCTCGGCGTCCTTGGGGAGGACCTTCTCGACGGCGGCCTTCAGGGCGGCCTGGGAGGTGCCCGCGGCGGCCTTCAGCTCGATCTCGTCGAAGCCGCCGGGCTTGCCGTAGAGCTTCTGCGCGGTGGCGGTGTCGAACAGGGCGAGGGTCCCGCCCGCGGAGACGTTGCCGTCGTCGGTGGTGAAGACGCCGGTGAGCTTCTGCCGGAGCACGGGGCCGTCGACGGACATCCGGACGGTGTCGCCGACCTTGTAGCCGCCGCGCTCGGCGGTCTTCGCGTCGAGCGCGACCTCGTCGGCGGCCCGGGGCGCGCGGCCGGACTTCAGCGGGTAGCGGGCGTCCTTGCCGTCGGCGCCGGGGTAGTAGTTGGCGCCGGTGGAGGAGGCGCCCCGGGTGGAGAAGGTGCCGTCCTTGTGCGGCACGGCCGCGAAGCCGCTGACGGAGCCGGTGGCGGAGGCGGCGCCGGGGACCTTGGCGGCCCGGTCGAGCAGGCTCTGCGGAAGCCGGGGGGCCTCGCCCGGGGCGGCCTGGGATCCGCTGCCCTTGTGGGGCCGGACGGCGACGTCGACGTTCGTGAAGCCCTTCTCGGAACTCTTCCGGAAGGCGTCGGAGACGGTGGAGGTGAAGACCAGGGTGCCGGAGACGAAGGCCACGCCGAGGAC
>NZ_JBTOLC010000038.1:0-56135 GCF_054551825.1 Streptomyces sp. L500 | reverse complement strand
TACTTTGGGCGATCCCATCGAGGCGCAGGCCCTGCTCAACACCTATGGCCAGGAGCACACGCGGGAGCGGCCGCTGTGGCTGGGCTCGCTGAAATCGAACATCGGCCATGCCCAGGCGGCGGCCGGTGTCGGCGGCATCATCAAGACGGTTCAGGCCATCCGCCACGGCGTCCTGCCCAGGTCGCTCCACAGCGAGGAACCGACCCCGGTGGTCGACTGGGAGGCCGGCGCCGTACGCCTGCTCGATCAGGCCCGGCCCTGGCCCGAGACCGGCCGCCCCCGCCGCGCCGGCGTGTCCGCGTTCGGCGCCAGCGGCACCAACGCCCACGTCATCATCGAACAAGCACCGCAGGCCGACTCCGCCGAACCGGCCCCGCAGGAGCCCGCCACCGGCGCTGTCACCCCCGCCGTGCCTTGGGTGCTCTCGGCGAAGACCCCCGAGGCCCTGCGTGCCCAGGCCGCCCGCCTGCTCGCCCACACCGAGGAGAACACCTCGGCCACCCCCTTGGACATCGCCCACTCACTGGCCACCGGCCGGGCCGTGTTCCCCCATCGCGCCGGCATCACCGGCACGGACCTGGAGCAAATGCGCGACGGGCTGCGTGCCGTGCGCGACGGCATCCCCTCTCCCCACGCGGTACAGGGGCGTGCCACCGACGCGGGCAAGACGGTGTTCGTCTTCCCCGGGCAGGGCGGTCAGTGGGACCGCATGGCCGTCGGCCTCCTGGATTCCTCCGAGGTGTTCGCCGCCTCCGTCCGGGCCTGCGGCCGGGCCCTGGCCCCGTATGTCGACTGGTCCCTGGAGGACGTCCTGCGGCAGGCCGACGGGGCACCGTCCCTCGACCGCGTCGATGTCCTGCAGCCCGTGTCCTTCGCCGTGGCCGTCTCCCTGGCCGCGCTGTGGCGCTCCTACGGAGTGGAGCCCGACGCCGTCATCGGCTCCTCGCAGGGCGAGGTCGCCGCCGCCTACGTCGCCGGGGGGCTCACCCTGGAGGACGCCGCCCGGGTGGCGGCCGTACGCAGCCAGGTCACCGTGGCCCTCCACGGCCGCGGCAGCATCGTCTCGGTCGCACTCTCGCGGGACGAACTCGCCGCCCGCCTCGAAGCGTGGGACGGCAGGCTGTCCGTCGCCGTCGTCAACGGTCCCCGCTCGACCGTGGTGTCCGGGGACAACGACGCGCTCGAGGAGTTCGTCGCCCAGTGCGCGAAGGACGGCATCCGCACGCGCTCCTTCTCCGCCGCCTACGCCTCGCACTCGGCACAGGTGGAGGAGGTCCGCGACCGGCTCGTCGAGGCCCTCGCGCCCATCCGCCCCCGCCCGGGCACCGTGCCGTTCCACTCGACGGTGACCTCCGGCCCCCTGTCGACCACCGAGCTCACCGCGGAGTACTGGTTTTCGAACCTGCGCAGGCCGGTGGAGTTCGAGGCCACCACCCGCGCCCTCGTCGAGAGCGGGCACCACACGTTCGTCGAGGTCGGCCCGCACCCCGTGCTCGCCCCGGTCCTGGAGGAGCAGTACGAGCAGGCCGTGGTGGTGGGCACCCTCCGGCGCGACGAGGGTGGCCTCGACCGGTTCCTCACCTCCCTGAGCACCCTCCACACCCACGGGGGCCGCGTCCACTGGCCCACCGTCTTCGCCGGTCACGCCGTCCGCGCCGTTCAGCTGCCCACGTACGCCTTCCAGCGCGAGCGCTACTGGTACGCGGCCTCCGCCTCCAGCGCCGACGTCACCCGCCTTGGTCTGTCCCCGGCCGCGCACCCGCTGCTCGGCGCGGCCGTCACCGTGGCCGAAGCCGGCCAGACCCTCTTCACCAGCCGGATCTCCGCCCACACCCACCCCTGGCTCGCCGACAGCACCCTCCACGGCGCCACTGTGCTCCCCGCCGCCGCGCTCGCCGAACTGGCCGTGCGCGCCGGCGACGAAGCCGGCCTCACCACCGTCGACGAGCTGACGATCCACCATCCGCCCACCCTCGCCACCGGCGACGGCACCCAGATCCAAGTCGCCCTCAACGCCCCTGACCCCGATGACGCCGCGGCCGCCCGGACCTTCACCGTCCACACCCGGCCCGACAGCGGCGACGTGCCGTGGACCCGCGTGGCCACCGGCCGGCTGAGCCTGCGCGCCCTTCAGCCGCCCACCGACCCCGCCCCCTGGCCGCCCGCCGGCGCCACCCCCCTCGACCCGGCCCGGGCCGCCGAGCGCCTCGCCACCGACGGCATCACCCCCGGTCCGGCGCTTCAGGGCCTGACCGGCCTGTGGCAGGACGCCGACGCGCTCCTGGCCGAAGTCCGCCTCCCCGACACGCTCCAGGCGCAAGCCGCCGAGTACGCCCTCCACCCCGCCCTTCTGGAGGCCGCGCTGCACACCCTGCCCCTCGCCCTCGACCTCCCCACCGGCGCCGGGGCCCAACTCGCCACCCACTGGAGCGGCTACCACCTCCACGCCGCCGGGGCCACCAGCCTGCGCGCCCGCTTCACCCCGCAGGACGACGGCACCGTGCGCGCCGACGTCACCGACCAGGCCGGACGGCCCCTGGCGACCATCACCTCGCTGGCCCTCCGGCCCGTCACCCCCCAAGCCGTCACCGCGAGCAGTGCTCGCGGCCACGATTCCCTCCTCCGCGTCGGCTGGCGTCCCCTCGGCCTGCCCGCCTCCCATCAGCCGGTCACCCTGGCCCAGCTGGGCACCGACCGCTTCGACGCCCTCCAGCTCGCGGACGTCCCCGCCGCGGCCAAGGCCGCCGACGCCGGCACCACCCTGGACGCCGTCCTGACCTGGCACACCCCGGCGCGCGAGGAACAGAGCACCGCCTCCGTCTACGCCGCCACCCACCACGCCCTGGGCCTCGTCCAGGAATGGCTGGCCGACGAACGCCTGGAGAACACCCTTCTCGTCTGGGTCACCCACGGCGCCGTCCGCACCGGCACCGAGGACATCACCGACCTCGGTGCCGCCGCCGTCTGGGGCCTGCTGCGCACCGCTCAGTCCGAGTCACCCGGCAGGTTCCTCCTCATCGACATCGACGACCACCCCGCCTCCCTGGCGGCCCTGCCCGCGCTCATCCGCACCGGCCGGCCCCAGGCCGCCCTCCGCGCAGGCCAGGCCCTCACCCCCAGCATCACCCGCACCAGCCCTCCGGCGGCCACGGCGACACCCGGTGGTACCTGGGACCCCAGCGGCACGGTCTTGATCACCGGCGGCACCGGCACCCTCGGCGCTCTCATCGCCCGCCACCTGGTCACCGAGCACGGCATCCGCCACCTGCTCCTCACCAGCCGCAGCGGCCCCGCCGCCCCCGGCGCCACCGAGCTCCACGACTCCCTCACCGGCCTCGGCGCCCATGTCACCATCGCGGCCTGCGACACCGCCGACCGGGCCGCCCTCGCGAACCTCCTGGCACACCTGCCCACCGACCGCCCGCTGACCGGTGTGGTCCACGCCGCCGGCGTCCTCGACGACGGCCTGATCACCGACCAGACCCCCGAACGCCTCGACGCGGTCCTGCGCCCCAAGGTCGACGCCGCCTTGCACCTCCACGACCTCACCCGCGACCTCGACCTCTCCGCCTTCGTGCTGTTCTCCTCCCTCGCCGGTGTCATCGGCGGCGCCGGCCAGTCCACCTACGCCGCCGCCAACTCGTTCCTCGACGCCCTCGCCCAGCACCGCGACGCCCACGGCCTGCCCGCCACCTCCGTCGCCTGGGGCCTGTGGGAACAGCTCAGCACCATGGCAGCCAACCTCGACGCCGCCGACATCGACCGCATCATCCGCGCGGGCTTCCCCCTCATCGCCTCCGACACCGGACCGCACATCCTCGACACCGCCATGGCCCTCGGCGAACCCGCCCTGGTCGGCGTACCCGTCGACGTCGCGACACTGCGCGAGAACAGCACCACCGCGCCCCTTCTCTTCCAGGACCTGGCCCGCACCCCGCTGCGCCCCACCGTCCGCGCCTCCGCACTGGGCACCGCGGGCCTGACCGCGCTGCTCGACGGCAAGGACGACACCGAGCAGCGGCGCATCGTCCTCGACCTGGTCCGCGCCGAGGTCGCGGCGGTCCTCGGCCACCACGACCCCACCGGCATCCACCCCGACCAGCCCTTCCCCGAACTCGGCTTCGACTCCCTGACCTCCGTCGAACTCCGCAACCGGCTCGGCGCCGCCGCAGGCCGCCGGCTGCCCGCCAGCCTCGTCTTCGACCACCCCTCACCCGCCGCCCTCGCCACCTACCTCCACACCGAATTCACCGGCACGACCGACACGGGCACCAACACCGTCCCGCTCCCGGACTTCACCGCCGACATCCGCCTCGCCGACGACATCCGCCTCGCCGAAGAGGTCCACACCGTCACCCCGGACCCCCGGGACGCGCTGCTCACCGGCGCCACCGGCTTCCTCGGCGCGTTCGTCCTGCGCGACCTGATGCGGACCACACGCGCCCGCGTCCACGTCCTGGTACGCGCCACCGACGAGGCCGACGCCCTCCGGCGGCTGCGCGCCAATCTCACCTGGTACCGCATCTGGGACGACATCGACCCGGACCGGCTGCGGCTCGTCGTCGGCGACCTCGCCGAACCCCGGCTCGGCCTGACCGAGGCCGCCTTCGATGCCCTCGCCCGCACCGTCGACGTCGTTTACCACGCCGGGGCCTCGGTCAACTGGATTCACCCCTACACGACCGTCAGGGCCGCCAACGTCCTCGGCACCGAGGAACTGCTGCGTCTGGCCGCCCGGCACCGCACCGTCCCGCTGCACTACGTCTCGACCACCGGCGTCTTCCCCGGACCCGTGGCCCGGGGCGTGCCCCTGGAGGTGACCGACCCGACCGGGCCCGGCGAGGCACTGCCCAACGGCTACACCCAGAGCAAGTGGGTCGCCGAGCAGATCATCGGCATCGCCCGCGAACGCGGCCTGCCGGTGACCGTTCATCGCGTCGACCAGATCGCCGGCGACCAGGTCAACGGCGCCTGCCAGACCCGCGACTTCGTGTGGCTGACCATCAAGGGAATGCTGCAGGCCGGAGCGGCGCCCACCGGCCTGCCCGGCCTCTTCCGGCTGATGCCCGTCGACTACGCCAGCGCCGCGCTCGTCGCCATCTCCCGGCGCCCGGACGCTGCCGGTGGCACCTTTCACCTGTGCAACACCAGCCATGTGACGATCGCCGATGCGGTGACACACCTGCGCGCCCACGGCTACCGGCTCGACGACGTCGACCAGGACACCTGGTTCGAGCTCGTCAAAGCATCCCCCGACAACTCCGCGGCGCCGCTGCTCGACGCCGTCGAGCTGCTCATCGCCGACAGCGAGGCCTTCTACCCTGCCCTCGCCACCACGGAGACCCTCGCAGCGCTGGACGGCACCGGCATCAGCTGCCCCCCGGTGACCGGCGAACTCTTCCGGACCTACGTCGAGTTCTTCGAGCAGACGGGTTACTTCCCTGCCCCGGTGGAGGGTGAGGTCACCATCCGGTGAGAACACCGCCGCGGCCGGAGGCCCCTCGGGGCCTCCGGCCGCGGCGGGCACTCCGGTGACCTCAGATCTTCGTGCCGTACGGATTGTCGATCACATACAGCCAGGTGTCACCGCGCCGGCGCAGCACATCCAGTGCGGTGCCCCCCTGCCGCTCGGTGCCGGCCTCGACGGACCAGTCCACGACCAGCAGAGCGGTATCGGATGTCACATACGACTCCAGGACCCGCGCTGTCATCACGGGCCTCAGCGCCAGCAGCTCCGCACGGCCCGCCGTCCGTTCGTTACCGCTCACGACGCTCCCGTCCTCCAGGACGGAAACGGCGTCCTCCGCGAAGAGCCGATCGAGGGCGGCGGCGTCACCGGCGTTGAAGGCGCGGACGGCCTCCTCCGCCCGCGCGAGGACCTGTGCGGTGAGCTCTTCGTCGACAGCCGTCATGGCCTGATCACTCTCCCCAGCTTTTGTCGTCCCGGCCGGGCCGGGAGCCGCGTGAGGGCCGCGAAGGCGGCCCCGCGCGAGCCTGCCACCCCACGGTGATCACCAGGTAATACGGCCCCACGGCCGGGCTGTTACCTCGTGATGGGCCGGTCGCGGCGAAACCGGTCCTATGTTGTCCACCCATGAGCCTCTGGAGGGGGCCGATGAACCCCGCAGCGATCGAAACGACCACCGGGCGCATACCGGTGGAACCCGCCTCGATGAGAGCGACGATGGGCCGGTTCGCCACCGGCGTCATCGTGCTCGGCGTCGGCGGCGAACACCCGCACGCCATGACCGCCAACGCGTTCAGCTCGGTCTCCCTCGACCCGCCCAAGGTCCTGTGCTGCGTCGCCCACAGCGCCGTCATGCACCGGTCCCTCACGGACGCCCGCCGGTTCGGCGTCTCGATCCTGGGCGCCGCCCAGGAGCCCGTCGCCCGGCACTTCGCCGACAAGAACCGGCCCCTGGGCCCCGAGCAGTTCGACGGACTCGACTGGGAACCGGGCCCGCTCACCGGAGCGCCACTGCTGCGCGGCGCCGCGGCCTGGCTCGAGTGCGAACTCTCCGAGTCCCACGACAGCGGCGACCACACGGTCTTCATCGGTGACGTCCTCCGCGCCGTCACCGCCCCCGGCACACCCGGGCTGCTGTTCTTCGACGGCCGCTTCGGCCGGACCGGGGCCACCGCCTCCTGATTACCCCACTGTTACCGCCCCATGGCGGGCGGACGGATACATTCGCACGCTTCATCCAGATCACGAGAGAGCAGGACACCCATGACGAAGAAGTCGCTCACCCTCATCGGGCTCGGCCCGATGGGCAGCGCGATGGCCGGCGCGTACATCGACCAGGGATACGAGGTGACCGTATGGAACAGGACAGCAGCCAAGGCCGAGCCCCTGGTGGCCAAGGGCGCGGTCCTGGCCCCCACCGTCGCCGACGCTCTCGCCGCGCACGACCTGGTGATCCTGAGCCTGACCGATCACGACGCCATGTACGCCATCCTCGGCCAGGCCACCGATGCCCTGGCGAACACCACCGTGGTCAACCTCAGCTCCGACACCCCGGCCAAGTCCCGCGCGGCGGCGGCCTGGGCCGCTGACCACGGTGCCGCGTACCTCACGGGCGGCGTGACGGTGCCGCCCCACCGCATCGGCTCCCCGGAGTCCGTCACCTTCTACAGCGGCCCCCGCGACGTCTTCGACGCCCACCGGGAGACCCTGGAGGTGATCAGCAGCACCGACTACCGGGGTGAGGACCAGGGCCTGGCCGCCCTCTACTACCAGCTCCAGCTCGACATGTTCTGGACGGCCATGAGCTCCTGGCTGCACGCCGTCGCCGTGGCCGATGCCAACGGCATCCCGGCGAGCGAGCTGCTGCCCTACGCCTCGGGAACGTTCGCCTCGATGCCCGACTTCCTCGGCTTCTACGCCCCCCGGCTCGACGCGGGTGACTTCACCGGCGACGTGGAACGGCTCTCCATGGGCCTGGCGAGCGTCGAGCACGTCGTGGAGACCACGCACGACTCCGGCGTCGACGCCTCCCTGCCCGCCGCCGTCCTGGAGATCTTCCGGCGTGGCATGGCCGCCGGCCACGCCGACGACAGCGCCACCAGCGTCGTGAACGTCCTCCGCAAGCACGAGAACTCGTAAGGGGGTGGGTGGGATGACCGCTTCCGAAGACGGTTTCCCGATGGTGCTCGAGGCGGTGCGCGGCATCGCCCCGACGCTTCGGGAGAACGCTCCGTACGCCGACGAACAGGGCTGGATAGCGCAGGAGAACATCGAACTCCTCGAAAAAGCCCAGGTCTTTCGTATGGCCGTCCCCGAACGGTTCGGGGGACTCGACCTTTCCGCGGCACAGCAGGCCGCGGTCCTGGAGGAAGTCGCGCGCGCCTGCGGCTCCACCGGCTGGGTCACCGCCGTATGGGTGACCACGGCCTGGATGGCCGGCCTCTACCCCGACAAGGCCCAGGCGGAAGTCTTCGCCGACGGGCAGACACGCGTCTCCGGCGGGTTCACCCCCTCCGGCACCCTCATGCCGACCGAGGGCGGCTACCTTCTCAACGGCAGCTGGCGGTTCAACACCGGTATCCGCGGCGCCGACTGGAACGTGTGCGCGGCTCTCGTGGAACACGAGGACGGAACCGTCGAGGACCTCTACCCGCTGGTGCCGGCCGAGGACCTGACCATCGGCGACGACTGGGACGTCTTCGGCGCCGCCGGCACCGGCAGCGTCACATCCACCGCCAAGGACGTCTTCGTCCCCGCTCACCGGGTGGCCGGCGCCGCAGCCTATGACGCTGCCACCAAAGATCGGTGGAACGCCGACCTCAAGGGCCGCAACTACCACCTGCTCAGCTACACGCTGGCGGGATCCACCGCCGTCTTCACCGGCCTGGCCCAAGCCGCCCTCGAAGCGTTCGTCGAACGGCTCCCCGGCAAGGGCATCGCCTACTCGAACTGGACCGAGCAGGCCGAGCACCCGCACATCCAGCTACAGGTGGCCGAGGCCGCCAACAAGATCGAGTCGAGCCGGGCGCTGCGACGCTCCTTCCTGGAGCTCATCCAGGAGCGGGCCGACGAGGGCCGGACGCTCACGACGGCGGAGAAGGCCACCGTCCGCGGCCAGATCGCCCATGTCGTGCAGACGACCAAGGAAGCGGTGCAGATCCTCTACACCCTCAGCCCGGCCTCCGCCATCGTCCGCAGCGGCACCCTCCAGCGTGTCCAGCGCGACATCCTGGCCCTCTCGGTCCACGGCCTGGTCGCCCCCGTGGCCTCCCTGGAGGTCCAGGGCCGCCTGCTGCTGGGCCTGGAACCCGCCAACGACTACCTCTGACCCTCCGGCCCACACCCGCACCCGGGTGACGACAAGGGGCGCTCCCCCGGCTCCGCGGCCGGGGGAGCGCCCCTTGTCGAGTCTCCGCTACGGCTGGGCGTCCCACACGCCCGTGGCAGCCGTCTCCTTCACATAGTCGGCGAAGTCACGCGGCGCACGGCCCAGAACACGCTCCACCGCGTCCGTGAGATAGCCGTTGGCGCCACTGCGCACATGGGCGAACAGACCCGACTCCATCCGTGTGAACTCCTCGGTGTCCATGTACGCGTACAGCTCGGGAACACCGGCCGCCAGCAGCTCGGCGGCGAACGCCTCGGGGTCCTGCGCGGTGAAACGGAAGTCACGGCCGGTGTGGCCGGCGATCTCCGCGACCGCGTCGCCGAAGGTCATCAGCCGGGGCCCGGTCAGCTCCAGGACACGGCCGATGTGACCGTCCCGGGTGAGCACGGCCGCCGCCACCTCGGCCACGTCCTGCGCGTCGACGAAGGCCTCCCGGCCGTCGCCGGTGGGAAGACGCACCTCTCCGGCCAGCAACGGGTACAGCAGCAGCGCCTCGCTGAAGTTCTGGGAGAACCAGGCGGGGCGCAGGATCGTCCACGCGGCGCCCGAGGAGCGCAGCGCCTCCTCGGCGGGGGCGGCCTCCGGCCAGCCCCGCGCCGACTGCAGGACCAGTCGCTCGACCCCGAGCGAGACCGCCAGCTCACCCAGCGAGCGCAGTCGCTCGGCGGCCTGCGGACTGAACAGGTTCTGGAGGTAGACCACGTACGCGGCCCGGGCGCCGTCGAGGGCGGGCGCCCAGGTACGGCTGTCGTGCCAGTCGAAGCGCTGTTCCGAGGAGCGCGAGGCCACCCTGACCGGGTGGCCGCCGTCCCGCAGGACCGGCTCCAGTCGGCGGCCGACCTTGCCCAGGCCGCCGAGAATGACGATGGGTTGGTGTGTCATGCGCTTCACTCCACCGGTTCCACGAGGCCCAGGCAAGGGGTGCCGGGCCTCGGGAAACCGGTGGTGACCTGTGGATTCCCCGGCTGTGGGCGGGGCAGTGCCGGGGCAGTGGACGAACGGTGGCGGCGGCCCGGCCGTCGGGGCCCGGCAGACTCAGTCCACCTCCCCGGGGCGGCGCACGCCCTCGATCGTGGCGGTGTAGCTGTCTCCGCCGTGGCCCAGGGCACGGGTGCGGTGCTCCACGCCGGCCACGCCGCGCAGCACGCCCGTGTCCAGGCCGCGCCGTTCCGCCGCGCGGATGATGTCGTCGACGCTGGAGCACCGCATGGTGAGCAGCTCGCCCCCGCCCGGGTACCGCCCCTGGTCGATCTCCCGGGCGCTGTCGGCCGCGAGCAGGTCGACGGTGTCCAGCATCACCTTCAGGTACGGGGCGAAGTCCGAGGCCTTGACGCCCTCCGCGCCGGCCAGGGCGAAGCTGTGCATCATGCCGGCCATGCTGGTCCAGAAGAAGTCGAGGAGCGACATGTCGTAGAGGGCGGCGAAGCCGGGGTCGTCGCCGACGTGGACGACGCGGCCGCCCAGGGCCGAGAACGTCCGGCGGTGCCGGTCGTGCCCGGAGCGGGACCCGCTGAGGAACACCAGCGATTCCGGGGTGCCGATGAGACTCGGCCCGATCATGATGGCGCCGTCGAGGTAGTCGACGCCGTGCCGGGCCGCCCAGGCGCCGGCCTCGCGGGAGCGCTCGGTGGTGCTGGTGGAGACGTTGAGCAGGACGCGGCCGCGCAGGTCGCCGGGGTCGACGGTGTCGAGTACGCCCTGGGCAGCGTCGTAGTCGGTCACGCTGACGACGACCAGGTCGCCCGCGCGTACGGCCTCGGCGGCCGTCGCCGCCCGGCGGGCCCCGCGTGCGACGAGTTCGTCTCCCGCGCCCGCGGAGCGGTTCCAGACGGTGGTGGGATGGCCCGCCCCCAGGAAGGCGCCGGCCAGGGTCCGGCCCATGGCGCCGAGCCCGAGCACGGTGACGGGGGATTTCCCGGAATTCGTTTCGGCAGTCATGTCAGGCAGCATCAGCATTCCTTCCGGCCTTCACAAGGGCATCCGGTCAAGTAGCGCTCAACTCGCCGTCAAATGGGCGGTGTCGGCGGTGGAATTGACCACGAGCGGAATGCGAGAGCCGACCGGTTACCGCGTCGTGGACGCGCTGGGGAAATGTTGGCGGGGCAAGCCGATGAGGAGGAAAAATGACCACGACCGGCAATGGAGCCACCGCTGTCCTGGAAGCGGTGGCCGAGGCCGTGCCGACGCTTCGGCAGAACGGTCTGAAAGCGGACGAACAGCGGTGGATAGCCGATGAGAACGCCGCCTTGCTGGACAAGGCGGGGGTGTTCAGGGCGGCCGTCCCGGAGCGGTTTGGCGGGCTGGACCTGTCCGCTGCCGACCACGTCGGCATCCTGCTGGAGATTTCCCGGGGCTGTGGCTCCACCGGATGGGTCAGCGAGGGCTGGATCACCGGAGCCTGGATGGTGCGGCTGTATCCCGAACTCGCCCAGCAGGAGGTCTTCACGGGCGGCTCGGTCCGGGTCTCGGGCGGGTTCACCCCCTCCGGGACGCTGGTGCCGGCCGACGGCGGCTACGTCCTCGACGGCAGCTGGCGGTTCAACACCGGCTGCCGGGGCGCCGACTGGAACCTGGCCGCCACCGTCCTCCAGGAGGCCGACGGCTCCCACCGGCAGGTCATGGCGCTCGTCCCGATGGCCGAGTTCGAACTCGCCGACGACTGGCACACCATGGCGGCCTCCGGCACCGGCAGCTCCACCGCCACGGCGGCCGGCGTGTTCGTGCCGGCCCATCGCGTCATCGACATGGGCGAGGCCCTCGCCGCCGCCGGCGGAGCGCCCGCGGAACCCGGCCGGGGGCGGGGGTACGGCCTGGTCAGCACCGTGATGACCGAGTCCACCGCCGTGCTCGTCGGCATGGCCCAAGGCGCCTACGAGCTGTTCATGGAACGGGTACCGGGCCGGCCCGTCTCCTACACCGCCTGGACGGATCAGGCTCAGCACCCGCTGGCCCAGGTACAGTTGGCCACCGCGGCCGGGCAGATCGCCGCGGCCCGCGCCCTGCTGATGGACCAGGTGGCGCTGGTGCAGCGCGGGGCAGACGCCGGCCGTGCGCTGACCATGCTGGAGAAGGCCACGGTGCGCGGCCACTGCGGATACGCCGTGCACCTGGCGCGTGAGGCGACCCGGACGCTGTTCACCGCGAGCGGCGCCTCGGCCATCGCGCGCACCCAGCCGATCCAGCGGTTCTTCCGAGACGTCCAGGGAATCTCGATGCACGCGGTGATGTCCCCTGACGCGAACATGGAGCTCTACGGCCGCGTACTGCTGGGCCTGGACCCCAATACGCCGTTCCTGTAATCCGGTCACGGACCGCTGACGGCGGTTATGGTTGCGGCCCCCGGGAGAACTCTCCCGGGGGCCGCAACCATAACCGCCGTCAGCGGTCCCGTACGGTCACTTCTTGGCGTCCTTGAGCAGCTCGACCACCGCGGAGAAGTCGTCGCCGGGGAAGCCGTCCGCCACTCGGCGGTCCATCAGTGACTGCACCGGGTCGAGCAGTTCGGTGCTGACGCCCTGGTCCTTGCTGGCCTGGCGGATGTTTCGGAAGCCCACCTGCTGCATACCCAGCGTGGCCGAGACGCCCACCGAGTACTCGCCGGTGTCGATCTGCCGGGCGAGGTTCGGGATGATCCCGGTGATCGCGGTCAGGTAGGGGATCAGCAGCTCGTCGGAGAACTCCCGCGCGCTCACACCCTCGGTGCCGACCACGGTGATGGCGTGCATGGCACCGCCGAGCATGCCGTACATCGCGCCGTTGACGGCCAGGTCGAGCAGGGAGGCCAGACCCGCGTCGGTGCCCGAGAAACGGGCGTCGCCCATGACGTCGAGGAGCTTCTTGTCGCGGTCGAAGGAGTCCTTGTTCGTGCCGCTGTAGAGGACGTACGCCGCGTCGGTGCCGACGATCTGCGGTACGGCCATGATGCCGCCGTCGATGTAGTCGTAACCACGCTCGGCGGCCCACTCGGCGGTCTCACGAGCCTGCTTGGGAGTGCCGTTGGTGAGGTTGTAGACAGTGCGGCCCTTGAGAGCGTCGCCCAGCGGATCCAGGACCGCGTGGACGGCGTCGTAGTCGAGCACGCAGACGATGACCACGGGGCTGGCCTGTACCGCCTCGGCGGGCGAGGCGGCGAGCACGGCGCCCTTCTCCACCAGAGCGTCGGCCTTGGACGCGGTGCGGTTCCAGACGGTCGTGGAGTGACCGGCCTTGAGGAACGCGTCGGCCAGGGCCGTTCCCATGTCGCCCAGGCCAATGACAGTAACTGCGGTGTTGCCCGCCATCTGTGTTCCCTCTCGCATGGTTGAAAAACAGGTGCCGGGGGGAGTCTTACCGCTGCGCCGGTGAATATCAAGTCGCTTGAGAATCCGGCCGGTTGGCGCCTTTTCGCCCCCGGGTCGATGTCGCCGGAAAATGACAAACTATGGTTCGCGGGGCTATTCCTCGGGATCGTCGAGTGATACCGCCGCGCCGGGGCAGCAGTCGGCGACGTCCTGGGCGAATTCGACATCGTCGGGGTCCGTCAGAGCGGTGCGCACGGCCTCGGCGGTGCCCCCGTCGGTGAGCCGGAACAGATTCGGGTGCATGGAGGCGCAGAGTCCGGAGCCGATGCATTCCCTCTGGTCGACTCGCAGAAGTGTCGGCATGGCCGTCCCCGGGTTCAGTGCCGGCTGCCGTGCAGCGTGACGGGCAGTTTCTGGATGCTGCGCACGAGCCACATCTCGTCGTAGCGGATGTCCTCGGGCGCGATGGCGAGTTCCATGTGGGGGAAGCGCCGGACGATGGCGGGGAGGGCGACGCGTGCCTCCAGGCGGGCGAGGGCGGCGCCCAGGCAGTTGTGCAGGCCGTGGCCGAAGCCGACGTGGCGCGGGCCTTCGCGGGTGATGTCCAAACGGCTCGCGTCCGGCCAGCGGCGCGGGTCGCGGTTGGCGGCCGCGATGCCGGCTATCACTGGGCTGCCGGCGGGCAGGTGGACGCCGGCGAACTCCAGGTCCTCCTTGGGGAAGCGGAAGAAGCCGACCATCACGCCGCCGTTGAAGCGGATGAACTCCTCGATGGCGCGGTCGGTGAGGTCGGGACGGTTGGCCAGCAGCTCCCGCTGGTCGGGCCGGCGCAGGAGGGACAGGACGGAGGTGCCGATGAGGTTCCGCGTGGTGTCGAGGCCGGCCATCAGCAGGACGGCCAGCATCGCGACCAGTTCGTCCTCGTCCAGCCGGTCGCCGCCGTCGCGTGCCTCGATGAGCGCGGTGGTCAGGTCGTCGCCGGGGCTCTTGCGCTTGGCGCGGATGATGTCACGTCCGTAGTCGGCGATCTCCGCGAACGCCTTGTGGTGGTCCTCGGCATGCTCCGGGTCGGTGTTGAAGGCCCGGTCCAGGGCGTGGAGGAGGTCGGTGTAGCGGTCCAGGGGGAGCCCGAGGATCCGTCCCATCAGCGCGGCGGGGATGGCGCCGGCGAATTCCATGACGTCGGGCCGGTCCTGCCGCTCCAGCTGGTCCAGGGCCTCCTCGACGGCGTCCACGGTCGGGGTGTGCCAGGTCGCGATGCGCCGAGGGGTGAAGGTGCTCATGGCCAGGCGGCGCACCCGGGTGTGGTCCGGCGGGTCGAGCATGGTGATGATCCGCTCGATTGCGGTGCCGCTGCCGACGGTCATGCCGGCGTCGGTGAAACTCCGGTCGGCCCAGACGGTGTTGGTGCTGAACCGGGTGTCGCCGAGCAGCTGGTGCACGTCCTCGAACCGCGTGGCGATCCACATCGGGATATTCCCGAAGGGAAAGGTGAACGGGTGCATCGGCGAATTCTCGCGGAGCCATTCCAAGGTGGGGTACGGATCCTGGTAGTAGTCGTACCCGAACAATTCGGCGGGTGGCTGGGGTGACGCTGCCATAAAGGAACCTCTCGTGCTCGGTGTGCGTGTCGTGTGCGGCGGAGTTCCGTGCCCGGGCAGGCTAGGCAGGGCCGTCCCAGTGCCCGGTCATGGTCCGGTAATCAGCGCCGCGGCCCCTTTCCAGGATGTTGAGGGGCCGCAGCACTGCGATGGGGCGTCAGGAACCGAGGATCCCGGAAATCTGGCCGGCCGCGGTGAATCCGCTTTCGATTGCCCCGTCCATGTAGCCGTTCCAGCCATTGGCGATGTCACCGGTGGCGAACGCGACCCGGCCGCGCGGTTTCTGCACCGCGCGGAGCGGACCGAGGAGCACCCCGGGGGCGCGTACGGCCCAGCCGCCCCCGGAGAACGGGTCCTTGCCCCAGTGCTGGCCCTTGACCTCGACCACCTGGATGCCCGGTATGAACTTCCGCATCTCCACCTCCACCTCGGCCCGGTCGGCGGTGTTGAACGAGGGGTGGTTGGAGAAGCCGATGACGATGTTGCCGTCGGCGCGCTCCTTGAACGGGAACACCGCGTGGATCTTGGATCCGGCGGGTGCGTCCGCCGAGAAGCGGACCAGGCCGGTGCCCTTGACGTGCATGAGGAACTTCTGGGCGCCGCGCTGTCCGAGCCCGGCCGTGGACAGGCCGGTGTACTCGCTGGGCAGGCCGGGGGAGAAGGCGATGCTGTTCCACAGGTTGACCGGGACGGCGACCACCACCGCCTGGGCCGTGTGGATCGCTCCCGCGCGCGTCGTGACGACGACCTTGCGGCCGTCGTCCTTGACCGAGGCCACCGGGGAGTTGAGCCGGAGCTGCGCACCGGACTCCTGGAGGATGCCCTGGACGAGTGCCGTCGAGCCCACCTCGGGACGGTAGGTGTTGACCCCGGCCATGCCTTCCCAGCTATAGCCCGACAGGGCCCACCAGTGGGCCATCTCGGTCAGCGCGATGGTGGCGGAGGAACCGGTCAGCCCCGACAGGGCGGGGTCGACGAGCAGCTCCTGCTCGGCGGTGTAGCGCATCTGGGCGAGCCGGTCGCGCATGGACAGCTTGTCGAGGTCGCGAAGGAGGTCCTCGCGGGTGAAGGGCTCGAAGGGCTTGGGGAACCAGTCGCGCGCCCCCTCGAAGAGCGGGGCCATCACCTTGCCCTGGCGGGCGAACAGGTCGGCGGGGTCGTACGCCTGCCAGGTGCCGCTCGCGGTGGGGAAGTAGCTGCGGGCCGGCGCGGCGTCGGCCGTGAGCTTCAGTGCCCGCTTCTGGATCTCCCGCCACACATAGGGCTGTTTCTCGTCGACCCACGTGCCGCCCATCTCGACCTGCTCACCGGCGAAGGTGGAGGTCCACACCCGGCCGCCGACGCGGCCACGCGCCTCCAGGACCCGTACCCGCAGGCCCTTCGCGGCGAGTTCGCGGGCGGCGGTGGCACCGGCGAAGCCTGCGCCGATGACGATGACGTCGATGAGGGCGTCCTCCTCGGCGTGGGCGGTGCCCGCCGCGGTCGCCGTCAGGGAGGTGGCCAGTGCGGCGGCGCCGGCGGCCTTGAGCAGGAACCGGCGCGACAGGCGAGTGTCTTGGGTGGTCATGGGCATCCTCAATGTGGCTGTCCGGAAGGCCCCCGGTGCGCGGGTCGCGGCGGACCGCGCACCAGGCGGCGATGGTGGGTTACGGCGTCGTCGGGACGCCGTGGGACCAGGCAGTCACATTCCGGGAACCCGTATACGCGGATACCCGCCCGCATATGCGGCTACGAAATCGTGGCGGGGAATCCGGTCGATGGGAAAAGGCGGCCCGTATGCCGGCGATGGCCGGCGTCAGGCGATCGGTGATGAGCGATACCACCGGTATGTGTTCCACCTGATGTCCGGAAGTCAGCGTAGCCGAGCGGGAATTCAGCCATGCCATCCTCCGGTAACAGCGGAGGAACAGGACTTCCGGGCCGTGCGTCAGCGGTCGTAGGTGTGGAAACCGCGTCCGGTCTTTCTCCCCAGCATTCCTCCGTCGACCATGCGGACGAGGAGCGAGGGCGGGGCGTAGAGCGGCTCCTTGAATTCCTCGTACAGGGACCGGGCGATGGCCGCGACGATGTCGAGGCCGATCAGGTCGCACAGCTGCAGCGGCCCCATGGGGTGGGAGCAGCCCAGCCGCATGCCCTCGTCGATGGTCTCGGCCGGGGCGTGGCCGGACTCGACCATGCGGATGGCGGAGAGCAGATAGGGGATCAGCAGGGCGTTGACGACGAACCCGGCCCGGTCCGCGGTACGGATCACCCGCTTCCCGAGCACGTCCGTGACGAACCGGTCGGCGCGGTCCGCGACGTGTTCCTCGGTGAGGAGGGAACCGGTGAGCTCGACGAGCGGCAGCACGGGCACGGGGCTGAAGAAGTGGAGGCCGAGGACCTGGCCGGGTCGGCTGGTGGCGCGGGCGAGGCGGATGACGGGCAGGGAGGAGGTGTTGGTCGCCAGGACGGCGTCCGGGTCCTCGACGATGCTGTCCAGGGCGGCGAACAGCTCGGTCTTGACCGTCTCGTCCTCACGGACCGCCTCGATGACCAGCTGGCGGTCGGCCAGTGCCTTGAGGTCCGGGACCACCGTGATCCTGGAGAGGACCGCGTCGCGCTCGACCCCGGTCAGCTTGCCCTTGGCCACCGCCCTGGCGAGCGAGTCCTGGATACGGCGCAGCCCGGGCTCGACGGACCGCCGGCGGGAGACGGCGACCGTGACGTCGAGGCCGGCCCGGGCGCAGACCTCGGCGATTCCGGACCCCATCAGGCCACAGCCGACGATTCCCACCCGGTGGATCGCCGGCGCGCCGGTTGCTGTCGTGGTCATGGTGCTGTCACTCCTCGGGGGGTGTCCTGGTGGGTTCTGGGTCATGACGGAAGCGCCCACGGGCGGCGTCACAGGCTCCGTACGGGGTTGAGCGTGGCCACGCCGATCCGCTCGCGCAGTGCCGTGTCGGTGACGCCCAGGCCCTCCCGGGGGGCGAGGCAGAGCACGCCGACCTTGCCGGTGTGGCTGTTGGTCTGCACCAGCCTGGCGGCCTCGCCGGCCTCCTCGAGGGGGTACACGGTGGAGAGCACCGGCGAGATCCGGCCCAGGGCGACGAGCCGGTTCAGCTCGTCCTGCTCCTGGAGGTTGGCGGCGTGGCTGCCGATGATGCGCTTGGAGTTCATCCACAGATAGCGGTTGTCGTAGGTGTGCTGATAGCCGGTGCTGGAGCCGCAGGTGACCACGGTGCCGCCCCGGCGGACGACGAACACGGAGATTCCGAAGGTGGCGCTGCCGATGTAGTCGAAGGCGACGTGGGGATCCTCGCCGGTCTCCTTGCGGATGATCCGGCCCAGACGCTTGCCCTGCTCGATGGACTCCTGGGGGGTGGAGGCGCCGCCGAGGCCGATCTCGGCGCGGTTGACGACCACGTCGCAGCCCAGCGCCTTGAGGATCTTGGCCTTCTCCTCGGAGCTGACGACACCGACCGGGATGCCTCCGGCCGCCTTGACCAGCTGGACCGCGAACGCCCCCAGCCCCCCGGTGGCGCCCCAGATGAGCACGACGTCGCCGAGCTTGATCCGGGCGCCCTTGTCGCTGATCAGCATCCGGTAGGAGGTGGCCGCGGTGAGCAGGATGCTCGCCGACTCCTCCCAGGTCAGATGGGCGGGTTTGGGCAGGAGCTGGCTGGCCTTGACGAGGGTGTAGTGGGCCAGGCCGCCGAAGTTGGTCTCGTAGCCCCAGATGCGCTGCCCGGCACCGAGCATGGCGTCCGCGTGGGTGGCGGGCTCGTGGTCGTCGACCTGGACGCAGCTGACCACGACGTGGTCACCGGCTCGCCAGCGGCGCACCGCGCTGCCGGCCCGGACCACGACACCGGCGCCGTCGGATCCGATGACTTGGTGCGGCAGGTCGTGGCGGGCGGCGAGGCCGCCCTGGCCGCCCAGCCGCCGCAGGAAACCGAACGTCGGTACGGGCTCGAAGGTCGCCGACCAGACGGTGTTGTAGTTGATCGCGCTGGCCATCACCGCGACGAGCACCTCGTCCGCGGCCGGTTCCGGCATGGGCACGCGGCCGACGTGGATGGACCGGCGTACGTCCTTGTCGTCGACGCCCTCGAACATCGCGGTGTCCTCGGCCCGCAGATGAGCGGCCGTGTACTGCTCCGGCACCGGCTCCCGCTCCAGCACCTGCGCGGGCGCGCCCGCGAGTACAGCCTCGGTCAGGGAATCCATCATGCTCCAGTCTCAGGAAAAGACTCAGGGAAAGTCTCGGGAAGGGGGGCAGGCCCCGCGCCGGGCCGTGGCGCGCGGCGCAGGGCCTGGTCGGTCGGCGGGCGGCGAGGGTCAGCCGGCGTTCTCGTCGGCCACGGGCCGGTCGATCGCCATGATCCACTTGCCGTTCTCGTCACGGACGAGGACATCGGTGCACGTGCCGTCGATCTTCTGCGGCGTGCCGTCCTCACCGGTGACCTCGAGGTGGAACTCGACGATCAGCAAGGACGTGTCACCGGTGTTGTACGTACGCAGCACCTTGGAGTTGAGCTTGGGGCCCGTGGCCAGGAACTCGGTGATCGCCCTGGTCCGGTCGGCGCCCGTGCGCGGCGTTCCGGTGAGATTGGAGATCGCGTCCGCGCGGTACAGCTGGTCGAAGATGGCGCCCTGACCGGAGTTGAACGCGGCGACGAAGACGTCGTTCTGCTGGTCCGCGTCGTCGGTGAGAGTGAGATCCAAAGTCGCGCTCATTGCCGGAAATCCCTTTCTGGGGTGTGAGAAACGATTCCTTGCGCGCCGCCGGTCGCGATGCGCCGGCGGGTGCTCACAGCTCCTTGCCGTAGGGGTTGTCGATGGCGAAGAGCCACTGGCCGTCCGTGCCACGACGCAGCACGTCGAGGCCAATGCCGGCATGGCGCTCCGCCGCTCCGCCGTCCACGCCCGGGATGTCGATGGACCAGTCCACGACCAGCAACGCGGCGTCCGAGACCACGTATTGCTCCAGGACCTCGATCGTCATCACCGGCTTGCGGGCCAGGAACGCGGCCAGCTCCTCGCGCCGCCGCGCGCCGCCGACCGCGTTCCCCTTCTCCCACACCGAGATCCCGTCCTCGGCGTAGAGCCGGTCGACGGCCGAAGGATCGTGCGAGTTGAAGGCCCGGACATAGGCCTCGGTGTGCTCCAGGACTTCCCTGACCGCGACGTCATTCGCTGCCATGGCGAACCACTTCCGTTCTGTCGGATACGTCTGCGTGAGATGCGTCCGGTCACCGTAGGCGCGCCCGTCCCATCGCCCGGTCAGCCGCGGGGCAATGGGCGACACCGCCCGGCCCTCGGGCGGCGGCGTAATGGACGCGCGGTGGAACGCCTGTGGAACGCCCACTGCTCGCCGTCCGCTTCGATGGTCGATGCAACCACCACACCCCTCGGGGAGACCCTTCATGCCGAACACACCCTCATGCCCCTACGTTCTCGATCCCAACGGCACCGACGTCCATGCCGAAGGCGCCCGTCTGCGCGCCCGGGGCCCAGTGACCCGGGTGCGGCTGCCCGGCGGGGTCCTGGCTTGGTCGGCGGTCGGGCACGCCGAGGTCAAACAGCTCCTCATGGACCCCCGGGTCTCCAAGGACGCCTACCGGCACTGGCCCGCCTGGATCGAGGGCGAAGTACCGCGGAACTGGTCACTGGCCATGTGGGTGGCCGTGCGCTCCATGTTCACGTCCTACGGCGACGACCACACCCGCCTGCGCAAACTGGCCTCCAAGGCCTTCACTCCGCGCCGCGTCGCCGCCCTCCACCCCCGGGTGGAAGAGGTCACCCACCAGCTCCTGGACCGCGTGGCACACACCGGCCAAGGCCAATTGGTGGACCTCCGCGAGGAGTTCGCGGTCATGCTGCCCATCTACGTCCTGTGCGACCTGCTCGGCGTCCCCGACGAGCTGCGCGAGAACCCCCGCCACGCCATCGACACCTTCTTCCGCACCTCGGCCTCCGACGAGGAGGCCGAACAGAGCGAACGCGATTTCTACGCCATGATGGCCGAGCTCATCGCCGCCAAACGGGCCCACCCCGCCGACGACCTCACCAGCGGCCTCATCGCCGTCCGAGACGAGAACGGCGCCGGACTGACCGAGACCGAACTCGTCGACACCGTCCTGTCCATCATCAGCGCCGGCTACGAGACCACCGTCAACCTCCTGTGCAACGCGGCGCACCAGCTGCTGCTCCACCCCGACCAGCTCGCCCTCATCCGCTCCGGGGAGGCCACCTGGGAGGACGCCATCGAGGAGACCCTGCGCGCCGAATCCCCGGCCGGTAACCTGCCGCTGCGCTACGCCGTGGAAGACATCGATATCGCGGGCGTCACCATCCGCAAGGGCGACGCGATCATCACTGGCTTCGGCCCCTCGGGCCGCGACCCGCTCGTCCACGGGCCGGACGCCGACGCCTTCGACATCACCCGCCCCACCCGCAAGGATCACCTGGCCTTCGGCCACGGCGTCCACTTCTGCCTCGGCGCCTCCCTGGCCCGCCTGGAAGCCGCGGTCGCCCTCCCCGCCCTCTTCGACCGTTTCCCCCGCCTCACCCTGGCCGAGTCCCCCCGCCCATTGGAGTCCTTCGTTGTCAATGGCCTGCAGAGCTTGCCGGTTTACCTCGGCTGACACCAGCGGCAGGCCCGTCGTGCAGGCGCGTACGAACGGCTGACGCCAGGGGCCGACGGAGGAGCCCCGGTAACGGGGGCTCCTCTCCCGCCCTCCGGGCTGCTCACGCCGGGGTGGCGCGGGCCAGGAAGAGGCCCGTGCGCGTTGCCAGTCCGAGCGCGCCGCCGTGGGCGTCGACCGTCCGTGAGACATCGGAAAGCACCGCCCGACGGGTCTCCTCCGTCAGGATCAGGTACGAGGAGAGCGACGACAGTAGGTCGACGATCCCGGCCGTGGTGCGGGTGTGCTGTGAGTGATACAGGCGGTGCTCCACGTCGGTGAAGTCCTCCTGGGCCTGCAGTTCCTCCCACACCCAGGAGTTCGGAGCCATGACCGACTCGCGGGGCTGGGCGTCCATGATCGAGTGTGGCGGCAGCCCTTGCAGGTGGCGGTGGTGCACGGCCCTCAGCTCGTGCCGAAGGGCCTCGTCGGCCACCAGCCAGTCGTTCCAGAACAGGGCGATGGCCCCGCCCGGGACCAGTAACTCCCGTGCCCGCCTCCAGCGCACCTCCGGGTCGACCCAGTGCCACGCCTGGCCGGCGAGAAGCAGCGCGAACCTCCGGTCTGAGGCCTGCCATCTCTCGAAATCGACGTTCTCGACGGTGACATGAGGCATGCCGGCGCAGTGCCGTGCCAGCACGGCCGCCATCCGGGGGTCGGGTTCGAGGCAGGTCAGCGTGACGCCGCGCGCGGCGAACGCGAGCGTCGCCTTGCCCGTGCCCGCGCCGACCTCCAGCGCGTCCACGCCCTGCGGCCGGCGCCCGGTGAACTCCAGCACGTCGGTGACGAGTTCGTCTGGATAGCCGGGGCGCGCGGCGTCGTACTGCTCGGCGGCCTCACCGAAGGCGACGCGCCGTTCGGGGGCGCGGTCGATGGGATTCTCGGTCATGGCCCCATGGTGCCGCCGCCGGTCCGCCTCGCGCCGTATGTCGTCGCGGAGCGGCGAACTCCGCAGTGGTGGCAGCGGAATTCACCACCGCAGTGTGCCCGGCCCGGGGGATTTCCGCAGGCGGAGCGGCGGGGTGATGCGGGCGTCGCGACGGCCGTGGGCCGCCGATCCGGCAGCGCTGATCCTCACGTGAGGGCGCCCAGCGGGGCGGATCCGCGCTGGCAGAAGCCGGTCTGGCCGAAAGGGCTGTCGCTGGCGATCACGGCTGATCACTAACGTCTCGTGTGTTGTCGTGATCAATCACCGTTGGGGGACATCATGCCGCTTCGTCGCATCGCCACCGCTCTCGGCGCCGCCGCCGTGCTCGTCGTCGGAGGGGCGGCCGTGTCGGCTCACGCCACCGGCGTCCCAGGGGTCGGGGCCAGGGCCACCGCGCCGTGCCCGGTCGTCGTCGGGGTCGAGGGCGCGCGCCTGCCCGACGGCGGTGACCCGAGTCGCTACTCCTTCTGCCACAAGGGCATTCGATACGACTACACCTGCCCGCAAGGCTCCGTGTGGGACGCCACGGACAAGCAGTGCGCGGCGCCGGACAAGGCGCACGTGACGGCTACCAGCCTCAAGGCGGGGACGGCGAAGCTGACCCGTACCCCGCTGGGGGTGAAGGGCCTGAACGCCAAGGTCACCTACGACGGCGGCCGGCACCTGCCCGGCGCCACCGTCACCTTCGCCACCCTCGACGGCACGACCCTCTGCACCGCGCGTACCAGCCTCCTCGGTACCGCTTCCTGTGACGCCGACGGAATCTCCATGACGGCGGCGGACCAACTGCTGCGCGGTTACACCGCCACCTACGACGGCATCAGCACTCTCGCCGGCTCCATGGGCAGAGGCACCGTAGTCGCTCGATAGCTGCCGTCGTCCCCGGCGGCCAGCAGCCGGTACCGTCCCGGCGAGGTCCCGTACTCTCGCTTGAACGCGTTGGCGAAGGCGAACTGTGACCCGTAGCCGACGCGTTCGGCGACGGTCGCCAGGGTCGCGTCCGAGTTCCGGAGGAGCCCGGCGGCCAGGGTCAGGCGCCACCACGTCGCGTATGTCAGCGGTGGCCTTCCGGCCAGCGTGGTGAAACGGCGGGAAAACGCTGCCCGGGAGAGGCCCGCCGTGGCCGCGAGCGAGGCGACCGTCCATGGACGGGCCGGTTCCGTGTGGAGGGCGCGGAGGGCGGCGCCCGCCGTGGGGTCGGCCAGGGCGCGGCACCAGCCGGTGGTGGCCACGGTGGAACGGGCCTCGTAGACCGCGCGCATCAGGTGGATGAGCAGCAGCTCCAGCAGGGAGGGCAGGGCGGCGTCCGTGCCCTGACCCGGAGACTCCAGCTCATCGCCGAGCAGGCGGATGACCGTGTGCAGCGACGGGTGCGGGGTGGCGCGTGCGGGCAGGGGGAGGAAGGCGGGGAAGTCCGCGAGGAGGGGATGGGCCCGGGCCTGGTCCATGCGGTAGCCGCCGGTGAGCAGCACGGTGGACGGGCGGTCGGCGGAAGCCGTCAGGGTGTGCGGCGTGCCGTGCGGCAGGAAGACGGCGTCGCCCTTGACGAGCGTCACCGCTTCCCCCGGAGCCCGGGGTATCAGCCGGCAGGAGCCGTCCAGCACCACATGGAAGCCGGCTCCGCCGAAGGGCGGGATGTCCGTCTCCCAGTGGCCTTGCTGTCGTGTCAGCGTCGAGTACGGCCGCCCGGTGCGCAGGGCGGCGAGGGTGTCGCTGAGAACGTCCATGCCGTGAGTATGCGCGAGCGGGTGCGAGCGGGTGCGAGCGGGTGCGAGACGATCGCGTATACACCGTGGACGGTGACGTATTGGGCGTCTTCCGGACGCTCCCTAGCGTCTTACCCATGCGAACGATGACCTTGGGCGCGGTGGAGATCACCCGCATCGTGGAATGGCACGCCCCGGCAGCGGCGCCCATCACCGAGATCTTTCCCGACAGCACGCCACGGATGTGGCGGGAGAACGAGTCGTGGCTGGCCCCCGACTTCTGGGACCCCGGCACCGACAGGCTAGGCGTCGCCGTACAGACGTGGCTGCTGCGCAACGAGGGGCGGACGATCCTCGTCGACACCGGGCTCGGCAATGACAAGGAGCGGCCGGACCGGCCGGTCTGGTCACGGTTGCGAGGAGACTTCCTGGAGCGGCTGGCCGCCGTCGGGGTGCGGCCGGAGGACGTGGACGTCGTGGTCAACACCCACCTGCACGCCGATCACGTCGGTTGGAACACCCGGCTGGTGGCGGGGGAGTGGGTGCCCACCTTCCCCAACGCCACCTACCTCGTCCCCAGGGCGGACTTCGAGCACTGGGCGCGGCCGGAAGCGGCCGCCGGGCCTGCGGGCGCCGCGTTCGCGGACAGTGTGCTGCCGGTCCGGCGCGCCGGGCAGGCCGTCCTGCGGGACGGGAGTGACGGCGAGTACCGCATCGACGGCAGCCTCGCCCTCGCGCCCGCTCCCGGGCACACCCCCGGCTCGTCGGTCCTCCGGCTGGCGTCCGGAACGGATCGGGCGGTGTTCGTGGGCGACCTCGTGCACAGCCCGTTGCAGTTCGCCGAACCCGACTGCGACACGTGCCTGAGCGAGGACCAGGTGGAGGCGACGCGTTCCCGGCGGAGGATCCTGGAAGAGGCCGCTGATACCCGGTCGTTGATCTTCCCGGCGCATCTGCCGGGGCACGGGGCGGCTGAGGTGCGGCGGGACGGTGACAAGTTCGCCTTGTCGCGCTGGGCGCCGTTCGCGTCGATCTGATCGGGGAAGTGCGCACCTCCGCCGCGCGCCCCTTGTGCGCCTCAAGCGCCCTGCCTTATGGGCCATTTGGGGACTCAGCGGAGCGATAGTGTCGCTGTGCGTGCCAATGGCACGCCCTCCTCCAAGGAAGGACCGGGCCCCACGTCCTCGGGGCCCGGCCCGAATCCAACAGGCGCGGTCGACCGGGATATTCGGCCGCCTTTGTGGAGGAGGGCGGGCAATGGCTCGTCACCGTAAGCCGACTCTGATCGAGCGGATCTACTTCGTAGTCCGTGAGTTCGGGAGGTGGCTGATCGGCCGGTGACCGACGATCCCCCGAGACCCTGGGGACCGTCGGTCAGATGACTGGCTGAACGGTGTGGGCCCTCGTCTGGATACCTGGTCCGGGCGGGGGCCTCTTTGTGCGGTGACCGACGATCCCCCGACCAACTGGGGACCCTCGGTCGACTGAACGCCCATGCGGTGTTCTGGTCCCCGTCTGGAGTCTCGGTCCGGGCGGGGGCCTCTTTGGTGCCCGCACGGCACCGGGCGCCCCCGAGAGGATGCCGCCCCCACCGTACCGAATCCGCCACCCGACTTCAGCCCCCCACACCCAACGGGTGAACCACGACGCGTCCCCATGACGAAGGGGCCGCACCCGCCGCCTGTCAAGAGCGGGTGCGGCCCCTCCGGGCTCTGCGAGCGGAATCCGCGGAAGCGGAGACCGCCTAGCGGCGCGCCGCCGCGATCAGGAGGCGGCGCTGGACCGCCGCGCGGTGCGTCGCGTACAGCGTGATCGACGCGGCGGCCACCATGGCCAGCAGGCCCAGGACGACCGTGCCCTCCCAGCCCGCCGCGCGGAAGGCGATCGCGCCGAGGGCACCGCCGACCGAGCTGCCCGCGTAGTACGCGAACTGGTAGAGGGCCGAGGCCTGGGCGCGGCCCGTCGTCGCGGCGCGGCTGACGGAGGACGAGGCCACCGCGTGGCCCGCGAAGAAGCCGGCCGTGATCAGGACCAGGCCGACCAGGATCGCGGTCAGCGAGGACGTGACGGTGAGCAGCAGGCCCACCGCCGTCGTGCCCACCGCGAGGTACAGCGCGCCGCGCCGGCCGAGGCGGGCGACGAGCGTGCCCGCGGCGGCGGAGGAGGCCGTGCCGACCAGGTAGATCAGGAAGATGGAGCCGACGACGCCCTGCGGCAGGGAGAAGGGCGCCTCCGCCAGCCGGTAGCCGATGACGGTGTAGACCGCGCCGAAGACGGTCATGAAGAGCGCGCCGATCGCGTACAGCCGGCACAGCAGCGGGTCGGTGAGGTGGGTGCGCAGCGTGTGGGCCAGGGAGCTCGCCGAGACCGTGGACGGGGTGAAGTGCCGCGCCTTGGGGATCATGAGCCGGAAGGTCAGCGCGCACACGACCGCCAGCGCGCCCACCGCGCACAGGCCCGCGCGCCAGCCCCATGCCTGGGCCACCCAGCCGGCCAGGATCCGGCCGGTCATCCCGCCGATGGCGTTGCCCGCCACGAACAGCCCGATCGCGCCGACCAGCGCCTTGGGGCGGACCTCCTCCGCCAGGTACGCCATCGCGGAGGCCGGCACTCCGGCCAGCGCCGCGCCCTGCACCGCGCGCAGCGCGATCAGCGAGCCCAGGTCGGGGGCGAACGGCACCAGGAGGCCGAGCAGCGCGGCGACACAGAGGGCGGCCGTCATCGTGGCCCGGCGGCCGAAGCGCTCGGAGAGGGCGCTGAGCGGGACGACCGCGAGGGCGAGGCCGCCGGTCGCGGCGGAGACGGTCCAGCTGGCCTGATCGGCCGTCACACCGAGGCCGCCCGAGATCGCGGGGAGCAGGGCCTGGGTGGAGTAGAGGAGCGCGAAGGTGGCGACGCCGGCGGCGAAGAGCGCGAAGCTCATCCGGCGGTAGCCGGACCCGCCGGGGACCAGCCGGGTGTCGTCGGAGTCGACGTTCGAGGAGGACGGGAGAGGCGACGGGGACGACGCGGTAGAGGCATCCGAGCGCGCGATGACGACGGATGCCCCGGTATCAGCGGGAGGCATGAATCAAACGTATGCGCGGTGCATCTGATGCGTCCAATGCACAGAATGGCGATAATCGATCCCATGCAGCATGACCGCAGGTCAAAGGCCCCTCTGTCACCGATCGGCAACAGGAGTGTTACCGAAGACTTTGATGGAACGCCTACGGCGGAGCTGGCCGCCGGCTCCTGGGCGGCGACCCTGACGCCGCGTCTGGCGCAGTTCACGGCCGTCGCCCGGCACGAGCACGTGACGCGGGCCGCGCACCAGCTCGGCATGCCGCAGTCCACGCTCAGCCGGTCGATGGCCCGGCTGGAGGAGGACCTGGGCGTCGCGCTGTTCGCCCGCCACGGGCGGCAGGTCTCGCTGACCGCCGCCGGGCGGGATTTCCTGACGACGGTCGAGCGCGCGCTGTCGGAGGTCGAGCGGGCCGCCGAGTCCGTGCGGATGGACGCCGACCCGGAGTCGGGCAAGGTCGCGTTCGGGTTCCTCCACACGATGGGCTCCGAGACCGTACCCGAGCTCATCAGGGCCTTCCGCACCGACCATCCGCGCGTCCGGTTCCAGCTGGTGCAGAACTACGGCGAGGCGATGATCGAGCGGCTGCGCGACGGCGAGCTCGACCTGTGCCTGACCTCGCCGGTGCCCGACGAGCCGGACCTGGTGGCGCGCCGGCTGGACGAGCAGAAGCTGCGGCTGATCGTGCCGGACGACCATCCGCTGGCGGCGCGCAAGCGGATCCGGCTGGCGGAGGCCGCGAACGAACTCTTCGTCACCCTCGAACCCGGCTACGGGCTGCGGAAGATCACCGACCGGCTGTGCGCGGACGCGGGCTTCACCCCGAAGATCGCCTTCGAGGGGGAGGACCCCGAGACGCTGCGCGGCCTGGTCGCCGCCGGGCTGGGGGTCGGGCTGCTGCCGCCGCCCGCCGTGCCCCGGCCCGGGGTGGTCGAGCTGGCGGTGACGGCGCCGCGCGCGGTGCGCGAGATCGGCGTGGCGTGGCTGGACGGGCACCCGGACACGCCGCCCGTCGCGGCGTTCAAGCGGTTTCTGCTGTCGCGGAGAGGTCAGCTGCTGCTGCACCGCTGAAGCGGGCCTCAGCGCCTCGGCGCCTCAGTGCCGCAGCGACTCCCCGAAGCCCGATGCCAGCGGCATCCGCAACCCCAGCGGCGGCGGGGCCGCGAAGGCGTCCGCCACCGGGCGGGCGTACGGGTGGCCCAGCAGCGAGCCGCGGACGAAATCGGCGGCCAGCGCGAGGACTTCGGGGCGGTGCTGGTGCAGCGCGTGGCCGTCGGAGTGGACCTCGAAGCGGCAGACGTCGCGGTTGAGCTTCTTGGCGCGCTCGGCGAGGCGGTAGGACAGGTCCGGGTCCGTGCGCTCGTCGTTGGTGCCGTGGACGATCAGCACCCGGCGGCCCGCCAGCTGGCGCACCGGGTCGGGGGCGAGGACGGCGTCGGGCTCGGGCAGCCAGGGGGCCAGCGCCAGCACCGACGCCACCGCCGGGTGCCCGGCGGCGAGCAGCGCGGCCCGGGCGCCCATGCCTTGACCCGCGAGGCACACCGGTACGTCGCCGTAGCGCCGCACCGCCTCGTCCGCCGCCCAGCGCACGTCCCCCACCGGATCGGCGGCCGAACCGTTCCAGCCGCGGTGGCGGTAGCGCAGGACGTGGACGGCCAGGCCCTCCTCGCCGGCCGCCCGGGTCAGCCGGCGGGCCAGGGGGCGCTGGGCGGCCAGCGCGCGGTACGAGGGGCGGCGCACGCCGGCGGCCGGGCCGCCGGGCAGCAGCAGGGCCACCGCCTGCACGGTCGGGCCGGGCGGCAGGCCCGTCGCGCCGAGGGGTTTGCCGAGGCGCGGGGCCTGGAGGACGGGGCTCGCCGGGCCGTCCGGATCGCTGGGGTCTCGCTGCGGCAACGCTTGCTGGACCATGGCAGACAACGATGGCAGAAGGACCGGTGGTGTCCACCCCGCCGATGGGTCACCGTTCCGTATCGTTCGCCGACATCTACGCGCGTAGGGGCTAGAGTGCGGAAATGACGAGCGAGACGTTCTCCCACACGATCCCGGGACAGCCGTCCCTGCCCTCTCCCGAGCAGATCCGCCGGGCGCCCAAGGTGCTGCTCCACGACCACCTCGACGGTGGTCTGCGCCCCGCCACGGTCGTCGACCTCGCGGCCGCGATCGGCTACGACAAGCTCCCCGAGACGGACCCCGAGAAGCTGGGCGTCTGGTTCCGCGAGGCGGCGGACTCCGGCTCGCTCGAGCGCTACCTGGAGACCTTCGCGCACACCTGCGCCGTGATGCAGACCCGCGAGGCGCTGTTCCGCGTGGCGGCCGAGTGCGCCGAGGACCTGGCCGCGGACGGCGTCGTCTACGCCGAGGTGCGCTACGCCCCCGAGCAGCACCTGGAGGCGGGGCTCTCCCTGGAGCAGGTCGTCGAGGCGGTCAATGAGGGCTTCCGGGAGGGCGAGCGCCGGGCGCGCGCCAACGGCCACCGGATCCGGGTCGGCGCGATGCTGACCGCCATGCGGCACGCCGCGCGGGCGCTGGAGATCGCCGAACTCACGAACAACTACCGTGACTCGGGCGTCGTCGGCTTCGACATCGCGGGCGCCGAGGCGGGCTTCCCTCCCACCCGCCACTTGGACGCCTTCGAGTTCCTCAAGCGCGAGAACAACCACTTCACGATCCACGCGGGCGAGGCGTTCGGCCTGCCGTCGATCTGGCAGGCCCTCCAGTGGTGCGGCGCGGACCGGCTCGGCCACGGTGTGCGGATCATCGACGACATCGAGATCGCGGAGGACGGCACGGTCAAGCTCGGCCGGCTCGCGTCCTATGTGCGGGACAAGCGCATTCCGCTGGAGATGTGCCCCACCTCCAACCTCCAGACCGCCGCGGCCACTTCGTATGAAGAGCACCCGATCGGACTTCTGCGGAAACTGCATTTCCGGGCGACCGTGAATACGGATAATCGTCTGATGAGCGGTACCAGCATGAGCCGGGAATTCGAGCACCTGGTCAAGGCCTTCGGCTACACGCTGGACGACATGCAGTGGTTCACCGTCAACGCCATGAAGTCGGCCTTCATCCCATTCGATGAACGTCTGGCCATGATCAATGACGTGATCAAGCCGGGTTACGCGGAGCTGAAGTCCGAGTGGCTGTTCCGCCAGACGACGACGGGAACCGCCTGACCAGCAATTCCCCGCCGGGCCCGGTAATGCCCGGACGGCGGCCGATACCGTGAATGCGGCCGGGGTCCGACAGGGCCCCGGCCGTGTCATTGATTGCGGGTGCGGCGGACTCGTGGCTAGTTTGCAATGCCGCTCCCCATTTCTTACGGCATCCCCGTCACGATCCCCGTCACGAGTCGAGGACAGAACAGATGAAGCAGGCTTCTCTCAAGGCCCTTGGCGCCGCCGTCGTCGGTGCCGCCCTCGCCGTCGGCGCGGCGGGCCCCGCCGCCGCCGGCACGCTGGAGTCGGTCACCACCACGGCCACCGGCGCGGCCAAGGGGCTTCCGCTGGAGCAGCTCGCCCCGGCGGCCCCGATGGGCGGCCCGGCGCTCGTCGCCTCGGACCGGCTGATCCGCTCCGGCGTGCTGGAGCAGTCGGCGAAGGCCGCCGACACCGCGCTGGCCCCGCACCTGCCCACCGAGAAACTGACCGGGCACGCGGAGAAGCTCGCCGGGCACCCGCGGGGGGCGACGGCCGAGGCCACCACCCCCACCGGAAAGCACGCCGCCCCCGCCGACAACAAGGGCAACGCCGGTCTCCTCGGCGGCCTGCCCACCAAGGCCATCGCCCCCAACGGCCTCTCCCTGCCGGGCCTGGGCACCCCCAACATCAAGTGACGCGTACGGCGTCGGACGAGGCGAACGGGCCGCGCACCCCGACAGGGGAGCGCGGCCCGTTCGCCGTACGACAGCTCACCAGGACTTGGCGGACGCGCGGGCGCTGCCCTCGGACGGCATCAGGATCCACAGCGCGAGGTAGAGGACGAACTGCGGGCCGGGCAGCAGGCACGACAGCAGGAACAGCACCCGCACCGTCGTCCGGGACATCCCGAAGCGCTCGGCCAGACCCGCGCAGACTCCGGCGATCATCCTGTGGTTACGGGGGCGGACCAGCGGAGCGGACATGGCGGCGACTCCTTCACATCGAGGTGCCATGGAGCGGGAGGAGAGGGGCCGTCCCCTCGCCTTCACGATGACTCCACGCTACGGCCGCCGGACCGGGCAAAGCGTCACTCTACGGGGCGATCCCGACCCTGGGGATCGTCGGGGTCAGGGCGCACTCCGCCTCCTCCCGGCGGGGGGCCCGGGTAGGTCCCGCCTCGGCCCTGCGGCGTAGCCGGGCCCGTACCGCCGGGACGACCGCGAGGTGCGCGGCCGTCACCCCGGTGATGTTGAGCAGCAGCGCGTCCACGTCCAGCACCTGGCCCGCGACCCCGCTGCCCACCACCTGGAGGGCCAGCGAGAGCATCGCGCTGGTGAAGACCGTCCGGGCCAGCGAACCCAGCGTCGACGCCCCGATCCGGCCCCCCGCCCACGGCAGCAGCACTCCCAGCGGCGCGAACGGCAGCACCCCGGCCCCTATCGAACGCGCGGCCTCCCAGGGGCTCAGCGCCAGATCGGCCCGGATCGTGGCCAGCGGCTCCATATGCGCGGCGCTCACCCAGGGTGCGGTCAACGGCCGCAGGGCGAGCCAGCCGACCACGAGGACATGGGCGGCCAGGAGGACACAGCCCGCCACGCGGTAGCGGTGTCGGAGGGCGGGCGTACCGCCGTAGCCATGACGCTGCACGCCCCCCATGACGCCGCACGCGGGGCGCGCGGTTCCGCGTCCGGGTACAGAGAGTCAGCGCCCGTCGGCCGGCGGCAGTGGACTGCCGTTGCCCTGCACCGTCTCCGGATGCGTACGCGTCGCGTCGGTGCAGGCGTAACTCTTGGGACGGTCGCCCGACGGGCCGCCCAGGATCACCGTGGGCCGCGCGTCGGCCGCCGGCGTCCCCGCGAACGTGCACACGACCTGCGCGAGCGCGAGCGGGGCCAGGTCGTCGGGGGGCATGTTCAGCCGGAGCGCCCCCGCCGGATCGCCCTTCGCCGGGCCGCTGACGGTCAGCTGCTGGGGGACGGCCGTGGAGAAACCGGCCTCGTCCTCGGCGGGCGAGGGCGGCCGCTTGAGCTCGTCCAGCAGCGCCCGGGCGAGCGCCGCCGGGTCGCCGCCCTCCGGCACGGACACCAGCCGCGTCACGGGGAGTAGCAGCGAGGTGCACAGCAGCTGAACGGACGTGGTGGCGCTGCCCGGTGTCGCCGAGGCCTGCGGGCCGTGCACCACGCACGTGGCCCGCGAGGGCGCGCTGCCGGCGTCCACGGGCACGGCCGTGCCCCGGATGCCACAGCCGGAGAGCCCGGCCGCGAGCGCGAACACCCCGGCCGCCGCGGCGGCCGTGCGGATCGTCGGCCTCATCGGCCCTCCCCCTCGGCCGGGCCCCGCTCGGGCGCCGAGGCACCGCCGCCGGGGGCCGGATCGCCGTCCGGGGCCGGGGCCGAGTCACGAGGCAGCGTCAGCGTGAAGACGGCACCGCCCTCGGGGGAGTTCTCCGCTGTGATCTCGCCGCCGTGGATATGGGCGTTCTCCAGCGCGATGGACAGCCCCAGACCGCTGCCCTCCGAACGCGGCCGCGACGCGCTCGCCTTGTAGAAGCGGTCGAAGACGTGCGGGAGGACCTCCTCGGGGATGCCCGGCCCGTGGTCGCGCACCGCGATCACCAGCGCCTCCTCCGTCTGTCGCACCGAGACCCGCACCGGCGAACCGCCGTGCTTGAGGGCGTTGCCGATGAGGTTGGCCAGGATCACGTCGAGCCGGCGCGGGTCGAGGCGGACCATCGTGCCGCGCTCGGCGTCCAGCTCGACGGCGTCCAGCCAGGCCCGCGCGTCGATGCACGCGGTGATCTGGTCGGCGATGTCCACGTCGTCCAGGACCAGCCGGGCCGTGCCCGCGTCGAAGCGGGTGACCTCCATCAGGTTCTCCACCAGGTCGTTCAGCCTGCGGGTCTCGCTCACCACGAGCTGCACCGCCGGCGCGATCATCGGGTCCAGGGAGTCCGCCTCGTCCTCCAGCACCTCCGTCACCGCGGTGATCGCCGTCAGCGGGGTGCGCAGCTCGTGCGACATGTCGGCGACGAACCGGCGGCTCGCCGCCTCCCGGGAGCTGAGGTCCTCCACCCGCTTCTGCAACGCCTCGGCCGTCTTGTTGAACGTCCGCGACAGATCCGCCAGCTCGTCCGTGCCCGAGACCCGCAGCCGGGTGTCCAGCTTCCCCTCGCCCAGTCTGCGCGCCGCGTCGCCGAGCCGCTGCACGGGCCGCAGCACGGTGGAGGCCGCCGCCTGCGCCAGCAGCGCCGAGCCGATCAGCGCCAGGCCGGTGGCGATCCCCAGCGACCAGGCCAGGGAGTTGAGGTCGGCCCGCTCGTTCTCCAGGGACTTCAGCAGATAGCCCGTCGGCCCGCCGCCGATCACCTTCGCGCCGCCGACCAGGTACGGCTTGCCGCCGAGGGTGATCCGCTGCCAGTACAGGTGGTACGGGTACGGATTGGACTCGTCGACCTTCCGCTCCCGGTTCACGGCGGTGATCAGCGACTTCGGCACGACGGACAGGGTGAACAGATCGCGGTCGGAGGGCGCGGCGCAGGCGGCGCCGCCCTTGACGTTGCCGATCAGCAGGACCTCGTACTTCTGCGAGGTCGCCGCCATCCGGTCGGCCGCCTCCTGGAGGTCCGCGCACGTGGGCAGGAGCGGCAGTGAACCGGTGTTGTCCTGCAACGACTTGCGGAAGTCGTCCAGGGCGGCGTTCTGCGTCCGGGTGAGGACCGCGTCACGGTTCAGCCAGTACGCGATGGCCGACGCGGAGACGGCCGCGGCGAGGGCCACCAGCGCGAAGACCAGCATCAGGCGCAGCCGCAGGCTGATCCACCGCATGCTCGGTTTCAGGAGGTTCCTGGCCGCCGCCCAGCCCCGCACCCGACCGGGCTCTTCTGTCACTGTCCGCTCTCAGTCCTCGTGTCCGTCACTGCCGCCCCCGGAGGGGATCACTGCGGGGCGTCCAGCCGGTACCCCACGCCGCGGACCGTACGGATCAGCGTCGGGGAGGACGGCACGTCCTCGACCTTGGCGCGCAGCCGCTGGACACAGGCGTCCACCAGCCGGGAGTCGCCCAGGTAGTCGTGCTCCCACACCAGCCGCAGCAGCTGCTGCCGGGAGAGCGCCTGGCCCGGCCGGCGGCTGAGCTCCAGCAGCAGCCGCAGCTCCGTCGGGGTCAGCTGGAGGTCCTGGCCGTTCTTGGTGACCGTCATCGCCGACCGGTCGATGACCAGCGAACCGAACGACGCCGAATCGCTGGACTCCCGCTCGCCCCGGCGCAGCACCGCCCTGATCCGGGCGTCCAGCACCCGGCCCTGCACCGGCTTGACCACATAGTCGTCGGCGCCGGACTCCAGCCCGACCACCACGTCGATGTCGTCGTTGCGCGCCGTGAGCAGGATGATCGGCAGCTGGTCCGTCCGCCGGATCCGCCGGCACACCTCGAACCCGTCGATACCGGGCAGCATCACGTCCAGCACGATCAGGTCCGGACGCTGCTCCCGCAGCATCTTCAGGCCCTCCTCGCCCGACGCGGCGGTCACCACACGGTGACCCTGGCGGGACAAGGAGAACTCCAGAGCCGTGCGGATGGCGTCGTCGTCCTCGATCAGCAACAGGAAAGGCACAGTGGTCATTCTGGCCTAAGAGTGGCCGGTAGTTCGACAGAAGGACGCCGCAGCGACCGGGGCCGGCCCCGCAACGGGCGCGGCGGGGCCTGTTGCAGGGCTGTGACAGTCGGCGGACAACGCCATGAAACTGGCCCGGCAGGCTGTGATGCACCGGGCAGGACAGCGGTCCGGGAACACTGCCGGACCAACTGGCTCCAACCGACGGGGGGCGCGAGATGAACGCACTGCACGCCACTGCGACCAGCGCAGTTCGCACGCGCCTGCACGACGCCGGGCGGGGCACCGAGAAGTCCGGTGCCGTGGGCGGGCGGGGGTGCGCTCGCGGCACCGGACGCAACTCAAGGCCGCCGTACATGGTGGCCATCGACGCGATCGTGTACGGGGAGGCCACGGTGGGCGCGGGGGGCGCCGCCACGGCCGACGGGGGGAGCGACACCGGTGTGTCGCGGACGGAGGCGGAGTTCACCGCCTACGTCCAGGAGCGCCGGGCCTCCCTGTACGCGACCGCGTACCACCTGACCGGCGACCGCCACGAGGCGGAGGACCTGCTCCAGAGCGCGCTGTTCTCCACGTACCGCGCCTGGGACCGGATCTCCGACAAGGCGGCGGTCGGCGGCTATCTGCGCCGCACCATGACCAATCTCCACATCAGCGCCTGGCGCCGCCGGAAGCTCAACGAGTACCCGACCGAGGAGCTGCCGGAGACGGCCGCCGAGACCGACGCGATGCGCGGCACCGAGCTGCGCGCCGTGCTCTGGCAGGCCCTCGCCAAGCTCCCCGAGCTCCAGCGCACCATGCTCGTCCTGCGCTACTACGAGGGCCGGACGGACCCGGAGATCGCGGAGATCCTGGACATCAGCGTCGGCACGGTCAAGAGCAGCATCTGGCGGTCGCTGCGGCGGCTGCGCGAGGACGAGGCGATCGGCTCCGGCCGGGGCGTCCGCGAGTCCTTCGGGGAGCTCGTGGCGTAACGGACGGACCCGGGGTCACGGGGGACCACGGGGATCACGGGGGGAACAGCAGGACCAACGGGGGAAAACGGGGGGAGAGAGCGGGCCGGCGGTCGGGGGGACCGCCGGGCCCGCTCTCGCCGTTTTCGCGCTCCCTCGCCCGCGCGGGAACGTTTCTGCCGAGCGCTCCGGTGCCCGCGCGTCAGACGCGGACGGTCTCGCGGTGGCCGGCGGCCGCCGCGGCGATGCGGCCCATGGCGGTCTCCCGGCCGCAGGCGAAGGCGCCCAGCGCCGTCTGGCGGGCCACGATGCCGCGCTCGGCGCGCATCAGCCGCAGGCCGCGCCGGACCAGGTACGGAACGGGCTTGCGGGCCTCACGGACGTCGCGCAGCAGCCGCTGGCGGAACGTGGCGGAGGGCCGGCCACGCAGGCACAGGGCGTCCGCGAGGTGGCCGAGGTCCCGGCACGGGCCGATGATGTCGGCGGCGAAGATCCCCTCGGCGATGAACAGCGGCGTCCGCCCGATGTCCAGGCCGCTCTCACCGGTCCGCGAGCTCGTGGAGATGTCGTACACGGGCACGTTCGTCCGGGCCGTGCGGCACAGCTCGTCGATCGCGGCCACGGCGGCCTCCGCGTCCCACGACAGCGGCGAGTCCCAGTCGGTGCCGCCTTCGGGGAGGAGCGGCAGCGTCGGGTCGTCGCCCTCCTTGTAGAAGTCGTCCAGGTTGAGCACCGGCAGCCCGGTACGGGCGGCGAGGGAGGACTTTCCGGAGCCGGAGGGGCCGGTGAGCAGGATGACGCGCGCGGCGGGCGAGTGGGAGGTCACGGGACACCAGTGTGAGGCATTGGGCCGCATGGGGGATCCCCCTGGGTCGCGACGTGCGCGGTGAGTGGCGAATCCACTACGTTGCGTTGTCGTTCGCAACCTTCTCACGGCAGGTGGTCATGGCCTCCCACGCACGTCACCCACGTCACGCGTCCCCTCCTCCTCCGCGCCGGCGCACGCTGATGCGCGTCGGGCTGACCGTATCTGCGGGCGCGGCGCTCGCCACGGGCGGAGCGGCCACGGCCCACGCGGAACCGCAGGCGCCGCGCGCCGAGCTGGGCCGCACGGACGTCGGGGCGGCGTTCACGGGCACCGGCATCGCCCTGGAGAAGTCCGTCGAGGGGCTCTCGCCGGTGCTGAAGACCTTCAAGTACCACCCGCTCGCGGCCACCCCGGTGGACCCGCTGAACAACGGCGCCCGCACGCAGGTCGCGGACTTCAAGCCCGTCGGCACCGACGTGGTGACGGCCCCGGTCACCAACCGGGGGCAGGTCGGGGACCTGCCCCTGGTGGGCCAGGCGCTGAACGTGCTGCCGGGCAACGGCGGCTGAAACGGTCGCCACGACAGGACGGCGGCGGCTTCCCGGAAGGGAAACCGCCGCCGTCGTCATGTCGTGACGTCCGGGGTCCGTCAGTAGGACGAGCCGCCCGCGCCCAGCGAACCCGTCGGGAGCCAGACGGTCTTCGTCTCCTGGAACGCCATCAGGCGCTTGGTGCCCGGGTCGGCGGACCAGTCCACAGCCTGTGGACGGACGACGCGCTTGAGGTTGTCGGCCGCGGCGATCTCCAGGGCCTTCGCCAGCTCGGCGTCGGCGCCCGCGAGGTCGAGGGCGTTGACGTCCTGGTGGGCGGCGAGGGCCGGGAAGATCTCCGCGGCCTTGCCGGACAGGATGTTGACCACGCCACCGGGCACGTCGGAGGTGGCCAGCACCTCGCCCAGCGACAGCGCGGGCAGCGGCGCCTTCTCGGACGCGACGACGACCACCGTGCTGCCGCCCGCGATCACCGGGGCGATCACGGAGACCAGGCCCAGCAGCGACGACTCCTGCGGGGCGACGACGGCCACGACGCCGGTCGGCTCGGGGGAGGAGACGTTGAAGAACGGCCCGGCCACCGGGTTGGTGCCCCCGGCGATCTGGGCGATCTTGTCGGTCCAGCCCGCGTACCAGACCCAGCGGTCGATCGCGGCGTCCACCTGGGCGGCGGCCTTGGACTTCGACAGCCCCTCGGCGTCGGCGACCTCGGCGACGAACTGGTCCCGGCGGCCCTCCAGCATCTCGGCGACGCGGTAGAGGATCTGGCCCCGGTTGTAGGCGGTCGCGCCCGACCAGCCGCCGAAGGCCTTGCGGGCCGCGACGACGGCGTCACGGCCGTCCTTGCGGGACGACAGCGGCGCGTTGGCGAGCCAGTTGCCCTTGGAGTCGGTCACCTCGTACACCCGCCCGCTCTCGGACCGGGGGAACTTGCCCCCGACGAACAGCTTGTAGGTCTTGAAGACACTGAGACGATCAGACATCGAGGTAGGCCTCCAGCCCGTGACGACCGCCCTCACGCCCGAAACCGGACTCCTTGTAACCACCGAAGGGCGACGTGGGATCGAACTTGTTGAACGTGTTGGCCCACACCACACCGGCGCGCAGCTTGCTCGCGACGGCGAGCATCCGCGAGCCCTTCTCGGTCCAGATGCCGGCCGACAGGCCGTACTCCGAGTTGTTGGCCTTGGCGACGGCCTCGCCTGGCGTGCGGAACGTCAGCACCGACAGCACCGGCCCGAAGATCTCCTCGCGGGCGATGCGGTGCGCCTGGGAGACGCCGGTGAACAGCGTCGGGGCGAACCAGTAGCCGTTCGCCGGCAGCTCGCAGGCCGGGGCCCAGCGCTCGGCGCCCTCGGCCTCGCCGCTGTCGGCGAGCGCCCGGATGCGGGCCAGCTGCTCGGCGGAGTTGATCGCGCCGACGTCGGTGTTCTTGTCGAGCGGATCACCGACCCGCAGGGTGCCCATCCGGCGCTTCAGGGCGTCCAGCAGCTCGTCCTGGATCGACTCCTGCACCAGCAGGCGCGAGCCGGCGCAGCAGACCTGGCCCTGGTTGAAGAAGATCCCGTTGATGATCCCCTCGACCGCCTGGTCGATCGGCGCGTCGTCGAAGACGATGTTGGCGCCCTTGCCGCCCAGCTCCAGGGTGAGCTTCTTGTCCGTACCGGCGACGGTCCGGGCGATGGCCTTGCCGACGGCGGTGGAGCCGGTGAAGGCGACCTTGTCGACCCCGTCGTGCGCGACGAGCGCGGCGCCGGTCGTGCCGTCACCGGTGAGGATGTTGACGACGCCCTTGGGCAGGCCCGCCTGACGGCAGATGTCGGCGAAGAACAGCGCCGACAGCGGCGTGGTCTCGGCCGGCTTCAGCACGACGGTGTTGCCCGCGGCCAGCGCCGGGGCGATCTTCCACGCCAGCATCAGCAGCGGGAAGTTCCAGGGAATGACCTGACCGGCGACGCCCAGCGGCTTGGGGCCCGGCCCGAAACCGGCGTGGTCGAGCTTGTCGGCCCAGCCCGCGTAGTAGAAGAAGTGGGCGGCGACCAGCGGGAGGTCCGCGTCGCGGGTCTCCTTGATCGGCTTGCCGTTGTCCAGGGTCTCCAGGACGGCCAGCTCGCGCGAGCGCTCCTGGATGATCCGGGCGATGCGGAAGAGGTACTTCGCGCGCTCGGCACCCGGCAGCGCGGACCACTTCTCGAACGCCTTGCGGGCGGCCTTCACCGCAGCGTCGACGTCCTCGGCCGAGGCCTGCGCGACCTCGGACAGCACTTCCTCCGTCGACGGCGAGACGGTCTTGAAGACCTTCCCGTCGGACGCCTCGCGGAACTCGCCGTCGATGAACAGCCCGTACGACGGGGCGATGTCGACGACCGAGCGGGACTCGGGCGCCGGAGCGTATTCAAAAGCCATGATCAGTCCACCGTCACATAGTCGGGACCGGAGTAGCGCCCGGTGCTCAGCTTCTGGCGCTGCATCAGCAGGTCGTTGAGGAGGCTGGAGGCGCCGAAGCGGAACCACTCGTTGGTCAGCCACTCCTCGCCCACGGTCTCGTTGACCAGCACCAGGAACTTCAGCGCGTCCTTGGTCGTCCGGATGCCGCCGGCCGGCTTCACTCCGACCTGTACCCCGGTCGCGACGCGGAAGTCGCGCACGGCCTCCAGCATCAGCAGCGTGTTCGCCGGGGTGGCGTTGACGGCGACCTTGCCGGTGGACGTCTTGATGAAGTCGGCGCCCGCGAGCATGCCCAGCCAGGAGGCGCGGCGGATGTTGTCGTACGTCGACAGTTCGCCGGTCTCGAAGATCACCTTCAGTCGGGCGGCGGAACCGTCCGCGCGGCGGCAGGCGTCCTTGACGGCCTTGATCTCCTCGAAGACGGACAGATAGCGCCCGGAGAGGAAGGCGCCGCGGTCGATGACCATGTCGATCTCGTCCGCGCCCGCGGCGACGGCGTCGGCCGTGTCGGCCAGCTTGACGGGGAGGGCGGCGCGGCCGGCCGGGAAGGCCGTCGCGACGGAGGCGACCTTGACCTCCGAGCCCGCGAGGGCCTCGGCCGCCGTCGCCACCATGTCGGGATAGACGCAGATCGCGGCGGTGCGCGGGGTGCCGCGGTCCGTCGGGTCCGGGTTGAGGGCCTTGGCACACAGCGCCCGGACCTTGCCGGGGGTGTCCGCGCCCTCCAGGGTCGTCAGGTCGATCATGGAGATCGCCAGGTCGATGGCGTACGCCTTCGCCGTCGTCTTGATCGATCGGGTGCCCAGCGCCGTGGCGCGGGCCTCCAGCCCGACCGGGTCGACGCCCGGGAGGCCGTGCAGGAAGCGGCGCAGCGAGGCGTCGGAGGCGGTGACGTCCGCCATCGAAGCGAGTCGCTCAGCGGCTTCATTGCCGGATGAGGGGAACCTCGGGGAGGGGGTCATGGTCACCGGATGAGCATATCTACGCGCGTAGCGCGTGTCACCCCCTCCGGAGGCCCTTCTTCCAGGGCGGGTGACATGTCCTGACTCATCCTGATTCAGTGGCAAGCGATGGGTCATCTTCCGGTTGCTGTCGATGTTTGGTGACAAATACGCGAAGACGTGATCACACAAGATCCATAGATTCTTCTCAGCAACCCCGCCCGACCTCTCCGGCCTCAACCGAACCGAGGAAAGCGGCATGCGAATCCCCTACCTCTGACTCCACTAGGAGCCCTGCATGTCTGCTCTGTCCCCGCGCCGCCGCTCCGCACTGCGTGCCGCGATCACCACCGCCGCCCTCGCGGGTGCCGTACTGGCCCCGGCCGCCGCGGCGTTCGCGGCCGAGCCGACGGCTCCTGCGGCTCCCGCCGCCCCCACGGCTCCCGCCGCGAAGGCGACCGAGCCGGCTGCGGAGAAGAAGACCGAGACCGCAACGGGCACCGGCACCGGCACTGCCATCAAGAAGGACGCCGACGCCAAGATCGAGACGGGCACCAGGGCCGAGACGGGCACGAAGGCCAAGACCGAGACGGGCACCAAGGCCGAGGCCGGCAAGGGTGGCGAGGAGAAGGTCGTCGGCACCTGGTGGCTGCGCCGCACCCTCACCCTCTCCGACGGCAGCGTGGCGAAGGTCTACCAGTCGGGCCCCGAGACCCACCGTGTCGACATCATCTCCGGCGGCGAGATCGTCAAGTCGGTCAAGGTCGACGGCCGGGACGCGACGTTCGAGTACAACGGCATGGAGCTGACCCTCACCGCCCTGACCGGAGAGGTCCTCGGCGGCCAGAAGGTCTTCGGCAGCTGGTGGCTGCACCGCAAGGTGACCCTGGCGGACGGCAGCCTGGCGAAGGTCTACGAGTCGGGTCCCGAGACCCACCGTGTGGACATCATCTCGGGTGGCGAGGTCGTCAAGTCCGTCAAGGCCAACGGCCGGAACGTGACGTTCGAGTACAACGGCATGACGCTCACTCTCACCGCCCTGACCGGCGAGATCCTCAACGACAAGGGCGGCGCCGGCCAGGGCCCCGTCACCGCCGTCCGCTACGCGGGCAACGCCGTCTACATCGGCAACGGCATGGTCGCCGTGCTCCGCAACGACCCCGAGGCCGGCGGCCCCGAGGCGTGGATCCGCCACGTCGGCGAGCAGTGGAAGCCCGGCGACACGTACATGGTCAGGGTCGTCGGCAAGCTCGACCGCGAGAACACGTCCGCGACGATCGAGGGCCTTCAGCTGCGCCTGGTCGACGCCGACGGCTCCGCCCCCGTGCTCGAGGTGACCGGAAACGGCGCCACCAAGACCTTCGCCCTCCCCAAGGGTCAGCCGGCCGGCAAGAGCGGCGCGTCCACCGGCTCCGCCGCCAACGCCACCCAGGCCAAGGCCGTCAACGCCTCCGCCCAGCTCGCCCAGACCAAGGCGATCCCGCAGGGTGGCGTGGCGGCAGGCGCCGAGGGTGTGCGCGACGGCAACGACACCATGCTCCTCGCCGCCGGTGGCGCCCTCGCCTCCGTCAGCGCCGCGGGCGTCGCCTTCGCCGTGCTGCGCCGCCGCGTCGCCGGCTCCGCCGCCTGATCCACGACAGACCGACCGACCCGCGACCGACCGACCCGCGAGGGCGGGCCGCCACCTCACCGGCGGCCCGCCCTCGCGCCGCAGCGCCACGTCCAGGAGCTCCGATGACACCCTCCTCCGGCGACCTCGCCCGCCCCGGCGCCCGCGCCCGCCGGGCCGCGGCGGCCGCGCTGCTCGCCGTCGCCCTCGGCGGCGGACTGCTCGGCTGCGGCACCGGCCCGCACACCGCCAAGGCCGGCGCGCACGTGCCGGCGATCTCGGCCCCCCGCCCCTCCGGCGTGCCCGCGCTCCCCGCCTCCAAGCCCGTACGCGTCAGCATCCCGGCCGCCTCCGTCGACACCGGACCCGTCCTGGAACTCGGCCTCGCCGACGACGGCACCGTCGAGGTGCCGTCCGTCGCCCAGGCCGACCGCATCGGCTGGTACGACAAGGGCGTCACCCCCGGCGAGACCGGCCCCGCCGTCCTCATCGGCCACTACGACACCGCCGAGGGCCCGGCCGTCCTCAAGGACATCGCCAAGGTCCGCACCGGCGACCGCGTCACCGTCACCCGCGCCGACGGCTCCACGGCGACCTTCACCGTTCGCGAACTGCAACAGGTCGACAAGAAGAACTTCCCCACCCAGCGGGTCTACGGGAACACCGACCGCCCCGAGCTCCGCCTCGTCACCTGCGGCGGCGACATCCGCGACGGCCACCGGCCCGACAACATCGTCGTCTACGCGGACCTCACGTCGAGTACGCCGCCGAGCACCCGGCCGAGCACGCCCGCCACCGGTCGTCCGTAGCCGCGCCCGGTCGTGCAGAATCGGCGCCATGACGAGATCCCCTGACGCCCCCGGCCAGGACTACGCCGAGCGGTGCTTCCGCTCCTCCGCCGGCATCGGCGGCGGTGTCCTGCTGCTCGCCCTGTCCGCGTGGCTGGGCGGCGACGTGATGCTGCGCGGCACGGGCAACGCGCCGTGGCTCGCGCTGGCGGGACTGCTCTTCGCGCTGCCCCTGATCGTCGCCTTCACGCTGCGGCCCGCGGTGTGGGCGGGCGAGGACCGGCTGCTGGTGCGGAACCCCTTCCGCACGATCACCCTGCCGTGGGCCTCCGTCGAGGGCGTCCGCGCGGGCTACTCCAGCGAGGTCTTCGCGGACGGGAAGAAGTACCAGCTCTGGGCCATCCCCGTGTCGCTGAAGCAGCGCAAGCGGGCGGCGCGGCGGCAGGCGCGGGACGCGGCGGAGGACGTCACGGGGCGCGCCTCCGTGACCCCCCGCCCCTCCGGGCCCCTGCGGGCCCCGTCCGACCAGGCGATCGAGGACCTGCGCGAGCTCGCGGAGCGGGGCGCTTCGCGGGAGGGGGCGCAGGGTTCGCCCACGGTGCGGTGGGCCTACGAGCTGATTGCGCCCTCGGCCGTGGGGCTGCTGCTCTTCGCCGCGCTCGCCGCGATCGGCTGAGCCCGGCTTTCCGGGTGCCCCCGGTGGGGGTGCCCGCGCCTGGCGGCGCGGGTTCTACCCCACCCACCCGTCCGATTGCCCGGCACGGATCAGCGCCGCTCGCCCACGCAGTTCCTCGGCCTCGGGCATGGCACGGAACCGGTTCAGTCGAGTGCGCATGTCGTCGGCGGCCTTGTGGACCTTCACCGAGCGGATGCCTTCCGCACAGTCGACGAATTCGCTCCAGGCGGTGAGGGCGCCGTCCACGTCGCCTTGGCGCAGGCGTACGCCGCCGAGGTCGGCGAGGACGATGGCGCGAGTGCGGCGGCGGTCGAGGCCGTGGATGTCGAGGGCGAGGCGCAGGTGCTCCTCGGCGGCGTCGAGGTCGCCGAGACGGGCGAGGATCATGCCGGATTCGTGGGCCCAGCGGCCGGGGGAGTAGTGGGCGGCCCAGGATTCGCCGCCTGCCCTGGCCGGTGAGCGGCCGATGGCGCTTTCGGAGAGGGCGAGGTGCCGGGTGGCCAGACGGCGGTCGTTGTCCTGGGCGGCGGCGTTGGCCAGGGTGGCCTCGTAGTAGGCGACGGCTCGGGCGTTGTCGATGTCCTTGCCGTATCGCACGCACGCCTCACCGAGTTGGACGGCCTCGGCCCGGAAGCCGAGGTCGACGGCCTGGACCGCCAGGCCGCGCAGCGCGGTCGCGGAGAGTTCGGGATCGTGGGCCTCGGCGGCGAGACGGTAGGCGTGCGCGTAGTACTGCTGCGCGCGCCCTTGGTGCTCGGGGGCGTCGCCTTCGTCCTGTGCCATCCAGCCGGCGAGGTGGACGAGCTGGGAGGTGGCGGCGAACAGCGCGCGGCCGGTGGTCTCGGTGTACTTGCCGTTGAGCCAGGGGGCGACGTCATCGGTCAGGTAGCGCACGGCCAGGTGCCGGGCGTGCCCGCCGCCGAGCTCGGCGGCGGAGTCGCCCAGGGCTTTGACCATCTGGTTCACCGCGGCGACCTCGCCGACGCCGACGCGGACGACTCCGGCCGCCCGGGCGGTCTTCGTACGGCGGGTGATGCCGTCCAGGTCGGGCAGCGCCAAGGTACTGAGGGCGTAACCGCTCGTCGCGGCGAGGAAGTTCCGGCGGTCCACGTCGCTCCTCCCCAACTGGATGACTGAGGCCACGGTATCGGTGGCCCCCACCTCGGACACCGTGGATCGCGACGCCCTGGCAGTGTCCAAGTCCAGGTCGAGGACCCTTGCGACGTACGGGAGCCAGTAGGTCGGCGAGCGTTCACCGGACATCCAGCGCCGGGCGTACTGTCGCTCGATTGCGCTTGGGGGCCGCCCGGCCGCGATGCTGACCTCTCGGGCGAGTCTGGTCGGACCCCAGCCGCGCTCCTCGCACGCGTTGCGGATGAGTTCGGCGAGTTCCTGCTTGGTCGGCACGATCCCGTCGCCTCCCTGGCCTACACGGGCCTACGCCTGCCCTACATCCTGGCCCCTCCTGCCGACCGCTGTACGGCCGTTCACTGAAGCTCACCGCCCCCTGGGACGAGAAGGAGACGACGGTGACTCATACGTGTCGTACGACCGGCGACCGGCACGCGGCCACAGTGGGAGGCCGCTGATGGCCACCACTTCGAGCGCCATTTCCGCCGCTGAGGTCTTCGCCTACGCCGACGAGAAGATCAGAAAGGCTGCCGCCGAGCTGTGGCCGGGCGCTGCCGTGCGCCTCGGCCAGCACACGCCGAGCGTCACCGCCTACGTGCGCCACCTGACGGTGAACGGCCGTCTCCGGTACGCGAAGGTCTCCCTACTGGGACTGTCGCTGGTCTCGGTCCTGCGGGGAACGGCCGGCGACTGGGCCCAGGTGCGGGCGGCCCAGGCCGCCTACCAGGGTTCACCGGGGGCGTTGCTGGAGCGCGAGGCGCGGGGCCTGGCCATCGTGCGGGAAGCCGGCGCACGAGCCTGCCAGGTCGCCGGGTGCCACGGCGGGGTGCTGTTCACCGAGCCCGTATCGGGGCCGACGCTCGCCGACCTCCTTGCCAAGAAGCCGCACCGGGCGGGGGAACTGCTGACCAGGGCCGTGGTCGAACTGGCCGGGCTCCAGCGGCCGGCCATCGCGCGTGCCGTCGACGAGGCCGCCATCATCGAGCGGGGCATCGGCTCCACCTTCGACCGCAAGTTCAACGGCATCAGCGGCCCCACCTACCTGCGCAAGGCCGGGCAGGCAGGCGAGGCGCTGGCCACCGTGGCACTCCGGCTGCGGCGGCTGCGACCCACCCCGGCGGCCGGGCATCGACCGGTGGTCTACGGCGACCTCAAGCCCGACCACGTGGTCTTCCCCGACGGGGCCGACGGACGACCCGTCTTCCTCGACCCCGGCCTCGGGCGCGGCCGCCCCCAGACCGACCCGGCCAAGCTCGTCTCCCGGACCGTCCTCCACCTGATGGCCTCCTCCCCGGACCTGGTGACCGCCGACGCCACGGCGGCCGGCCTCGAGGAGTTCGCCGACGTGCTCACCGCCGACCTGCGGCCGGACGAGCGGGCCCAGTGGCTGCGCCACCTGGTGGTGCTGTGGCTGATGGACACCACCAACATCCTCAGCACTTACCTGACCTGCCCGCCCGACCTGCCCCTGCCCGAGCACGCGGGAAAGATCATCGCGCAGGCCGAGGCGGTGTGCGGGCTGCTGGGGAACGCGACCGCCGGCCTGGTCGCGGGGACGGACCCACGGGCGGTGTGGCGGCTGGCACTGGCCGGCGTGGTGAAGGCGGCAAACCGGTGACCGCCGTAAGGTCCGGAGCGATCGGGGTGATCGGCGCCGGGGCCGTCGGACAGAGTGTCGCGATGCTGCTGGCGGCCGGCGGCTGGTGCGAGTCCGTCCGCGTCGTCTCCCGCACGGGTCTCTCGGCCCGGGCTCTGGTGACCGATCTGGAGGACATGTGCCAGGTCATCGGCTCCCCAGTCCGGGCGGTCCACACCACCAGTCCTCGTGAGCTGGTCTCCTGCGAGGCGGTGGTGATCTGCACGAGGGCCGAATTCGTCAACACCGACCGCACCGACGTGCGCATGGCGGGGCTGTACGCCAACGCCCCCGTCATCGCCGCCCTGGCCCGCACCCTGGCTCACTACCAGGGACTCGTGGTCATGGTGACCAACCCCGTCGACATCATGGCCCGCCTCTTCGCCGAGGTCTCCGGCTGCCACCGCGTCTACGGCGTCGGCACGAACACCGACACCGCCCGCTACCGCCTCACCCTCGCCCGCCTCCTGGACGTTCCCGTGGAAGCCGTCGAGGGCCACGTGATCGGCGAGCACGGCGACCAGGCGGTGGTCTGCGCGTCGGCCACCCGAGTGAACGGCCGGCCCGCTGATGTGCCGGTCGGCCGGGTCCGGCGCGAGCTGGCCGACCGCCCGGCCCGTATCAACGCCGGTCTCGGTCGCACCCGCTGCGGCCCCGCCGGCGCCGTCATCGCCACTCTCAGCGCCGGACTCGGCCTGGAGGACCGCGTGGTGGAGCTGTGCGTCAACCACGAATACCGGTGGATCGGAATTCCGTTGCGCTTCACCGCCGGAACCCCGACCGTGTGCCTCCCCCGGCTCGGCGCCGCCGAGGCCCGGCAACTCGTCGCCGCCGACGCCAAACTCCGCGACGCCTACCAGCCACTCTCCCACCTGTACGCCCCCGCGCACCCCTCACGGAAGGAGAAGACCGCGGTGACAAAGACCGCCACCCGCATCGCCACTGCCACCCAGGCCGCGACCGTCACCAGCAACAGCACGGTGGTCACCGACTGGGCGCTGCGCTACTTCGGCCCCTGGTGGAACGCCACCAGCACCACCCCGGCCCCCGACGCCCCGGTGAACGCCGACGTCAACCCCGACCGGGTCACCGAGATCACCCGGCACGTAGCCGATCACCCCCACGAGGAGACCGTCTACGCCAACACCGGCATGCTGATCCGCCGCGAGAGCGACGGCATGATCTTCGCTGCCCAGCCCGAGGACAAGACCGCCTACAAGGCCGAGCCCGGCGGCCCCCTGCACATCTACGGCTGTGAGGACGTCCCCGTCGCTCTGGCCGCCGCCCGCCTCGTCCGCGAGGTCGTCCGTGGCCGGCTGCTGGCAGACGGCTGGTCGATCCTGCACGCCTCCGCCGTCGTCCGCGACGGACGGGCAGTACTGACCCTCGGCGACAAGGGCGCCGGAAAGACCACCGTGGGGCTTCTGCTGGCCCGCGCCGGCTGGCAGCTGCTGGCCAACGACCGCGTCTTCATCCGCCCCGAGGACGGCCGACTGCGCGTCCTGCCCTGGCCCTCGGCCGCCGCCATCGGCTTCGGCCTCCTCGAGGCGCTGGGCTGGTACGACCAGGTCAGCGAACGCGTCCAGCGCGGCGAACAGCTCCATCCCACCCAGCACCAGAAAGTGACCGACGCCCTCCACTCCGGCAGCCGCACACCCCTGTGGAAGGAGTCCGGCAAGGAGCTGAAGCCGCAGTTCTTCCCCGACCAGCTTCACTCCTGGCTCGGCCTGACCCTGGCCACCGAAGGCCACGCGGCCCGCGTCCTCTTCCCCCGGATCGTCCCCGGAGCCGAACCCACCGCCCTGGACGAGGAGCGCACCGTTCGCGACACCGACTTCTTCACCACTGGTACCGAAGATCGCTACCCCGACGTCTTCGGCTTCCTCCCCGCCGGGACCACCGGCACCGGGGCCCTGCGCGACCGCCTCGGCGAACTGCCTCGGCACGCGATCGACCTCGGACACGACGTCGAGGCCAACACGGACCTGCTGGTGCGGGCCGCCCGCGCGTGACGCCTCCGGCGGGGTTCCGGTGGCTTTCCGGGTGTCCCCGGTGGGGGTGCCCGCGCCTGACGGCGCGGGTTCTACCCCACCCGCCCGCCCGATTGCCCGGAACGGGGTTGCCCGGCGAGGGGGCGGGCGGGGTGGGGTGGGTGCGGGGCGGTGGGTGGGTTTGTGCCCACCCGTTCCGCCCTGCGGAACGCCTGCTCACAAACGGCGTGAGGGGGCGGGGTGGGGTGGATGGGCCCTGGTAGGGGCGTAAGGAGCTCTTCGCCGCTGGGGCCAAGTGCGGGGCACCCGGCACTGAAGTGGCAGGGGCCGCGAAGAGCTCAGCCCCGTAAGGGCCCGTCCGCCCCACCCCGCCCCCGACCCACCGCCACAGGCGTCAGATGCCCGCCGCCCGCGACAGGTCCGTCTTGATGCCCGCCAGCACCTCGCCCGCCTGCCGGCGCGCGTCCACCAGTGCCGCCGCCGAAGCCACCGGCACCACGACCTCCAGGTAGCACTTCAGCTTCGGCTCCGTACCGCTCGGCCGCACGATGACCCGCGCCCCCGACACCGTCCCGGCCTCGTCGCCCGCCAGGGCGTACCGCAGGCCGTCCGTCGGCGGCAGCGACTCCGTGCCCTTGGACAGGTCCTCGGCGGAGACGACGTGCAGCCCGGCCAGGACCACCGGCGGCGCCTCCCGCAGCCGGCGCATCGCCGAAGCGATCAGCGACAGGTCCTGCACCCGCACCGACAGCTGGTCCGTGGCGTGCAGCCCGTGCTCGACCGCCAGGTCGTCGAGGAGGTCGCTCAGCGTCCGGTCCGACTGCTTCAGCTCGGCCGCCAGCTCGGCCACGAGCAGCGCGGCCGTGATGCCGTCCTTGTCGCGCACGCCCTCCGGGTCGACGCAGTAGCCCAGCGCCTCCTCGTAGGCGTAGCGCAGCCCGTCCACGCGGGCGAGCCACTTGAAGCCGGTGAGCGTCTCCTCGTACGACGCGTCCGGCGCGCCCGCCGCGATGCGGGACAGCAGCGAGGACGAGACGATCGTCGTCGCGAACGCGCCCCGGGCGCTCTTGTGCACCAGGTGCTCGGCCAGCAGCGCGCCGACCTCGTCGCCGCGCAGCATCCGCCAGCCCTCGACGTTGTCGGGGTCCGGCACGGCCACGGCGCAGCGGTCGGCGTCGGGGTCGTTGGCGATGATGATGTCGGGCGCGCCGCCCGCCTCCGCGGCCGCGCGGGCCGTCGCGAAGGCGAGGTCCATCGCGCCCGGCTCCTCCGGGTTGGGGAAGGCCACCGTCGGGAAGTCCGGGTCCGGCTCGGCCTGCTCGGCGACGACGACGGGCTCCGGGAAGCCGGCGCGCGCGAACGCGGCGGTCAGGACGGAGCGGCCCACGCCGTGCATGGGCGTGTAGACGACGCGGACGTCACGGGCGGAGCCGTCGGTGAGGACGGCGTCGGTGCGCGCCAGGTAGGCGTCGACGACGTCCTCCTCGCGGAGGGTCTCCCAGCCCTCGGAGGGGCGCGGGACGTCGTTGAGGCTGGCGATCGCGGCGATCTCGGCGGCGATGCCGGCGTCGGCGGGCGGCACGATCTGGGAGCCGTCGCCCAGGTAGACCTTGTAGCCGTTGTCGCGCGGCGGGTTGTGGCTGGCCGTGACCTCCACGCCGGCGACCGCGCCGAGGTGGCGGATGGCGAAGGCGAGGACGGGCGTGGGCAGGGGGCGCGGCAGCAGCGCGGCCTTGAGGCCCGCGCCGACCATGACGGCGGCGGTGTCCAGCGCGAAGTCGGCGGACTTGTGGCGGGCGTCGTAGCCGATGACGACGGTGCCACCGGTGTGGCCCTGCTTCTTCAGGTACGCGGCGAGCCCGGCGGCGGCGCGGATGACGACGGTGCGGTTCATGCGCATGGGGCCGGCGCCGAGCTCACCGCGGAGACCGGCGGTGCCGAACTGCAGGGTGCCGGCGAAGCGGGTGCCGATCTCGGCGACGTCGCCGGCGTCGATGAGCTTGGCGAGCTCGTCGCGGGTCTCGGGGTCGGGGTCCTCGGCGAGCCAGGTCCGGGCCTGTGCGATGAGGTCTCGCTCCACGTTTTTCCTCCGGAGGTTTCGGGGTGCGGTGCGCCCGCCGTGCGGGGTGGGCCGGGGCCGGGGCGGGACGGACCCCTCTGGGGCTGCATTATTTACGGCCCGGGGTCAACGGAACAGCGAACCCGGCACGTCGCCGCAAATAACGCTTTACGCCCCTGCCGGGGTCCGTCCCGCCCCGGCCCCTCCTGTCGTACGGCGTCCGCGGGCCGGTGGGGCCTTAACCCGCCCCTGCCGGCGTCGGCTCCGGCCGTTGCCGGGCAATCGGGCGGGTGGGTGGGGTAGAGCCGCGCCGGAGGCGCGGAAAAACCCGCGCCGGAGGCGCGAAGAGGCGCCCCCGGCACGGGGTGGGGTCCAAGGTCAGAGCTTGGGCAGGACCTGCGCGAGCAGGGAACCCATGCGGGCGGCCGCGTCGCGACCGGCCTCGAGGACCTCTTCGTGGTTGAGGGGCTCACCGGTCATGCCCGCGGCGAGGTTGGTCACCAGGGAGATGCCCAGGACCTCGGCGCCCGCCTCGCGGGCCGCGATGGCCTCGAGGGTGGTGGACATGCCGACGAGGTCGCCACCGAGGGTGCGGACCATCTTGATCTCGGCGGGGGTCTCGTAGTGCGGGCCGGGGAGCTGGACGTAGACGCCCTCCTCCAGGCTGGCGTCGACCTCCTTGCACAGGGCGCGCAGACGGGGGGAGTACAGGTCGGTGAGGTCGACGAAGTTGGCGCCGACGATCGGCGAGGTCGCCGTCATGTTGATGTGGTCGCTGATCAGCACCGGCTGGCCGGGGCGCATGCCGTCGCGGAGGCCGCCGCAGCCGTTGGTGAGGACGACGGTCTTGCAGCCGGCGGCCACGGAGGTACGGACGCCGTGGACGACGGCGGCGACACCGCGGCCCTCGTAGTAGTGCGTACGGCCGAGGAAGACGAGCGCGCGCTTGTCGTTGACCTTGTAGGAGCGGACCGTGCCCGCGTGGCCCGCGACGGCCGCGGCGGAGAAACCGGGGAGCTCGGTCACCGGGAACTCGGCCTCCGGGGTGCCGAGGGCGTCGGTGGCGGGGACCCAGCCGGAGCCCATGACCAGGGCGACGTCGTGGGTCTCGGCGCCCGTGAGCTCGCGGAGACGGGCGGCGGCGGCGTCCGCCGCGGCGTACGGGTCGGCCTGGATGTCGGGGGTTACAGAAGCGTTCACGCGGACGAGGGTAGCCGCTCTTGGCCTACGCGCGTAGATGTCGCCGGTTACGGTGTTCCGATTGTTGCTTTGTGCGTTGCGACGAGATGGAATCGTCACTTTCCGCACATACCCGGTGGGGCTCAGCAGGGCCGCTTGCGCAGTTCCATGACGTAGTCGTGGGGCGCGCCCGCCGATTCCGCGGCGTCGGCGATCTCGCCGAGGTAGCGGGCGGAGGGGAGCCCTCCCTCGTAGCCGTTGAGGACGTAGACCCACGCCGGCTCCTCTCCGTCGAGAGTGTGCACCCGGACGCGCATCCGGCGGTAGACATCCAGGCCGACACCCTCCCAACGGTCCATCGAGTCCTCGTCCATCGGAGCGATGTCGTAGAGGGCGACGAAGACCTGGGAGCGGGGGGCTTCGACGATCGTGGCGAGCGCGCCCTCCCACCCCATCTGCTCTCCGCCGAAGGTCAGCCGCCAGCCGTTGAGCCAGCCGGTGCCGCGCAGCGGTGAGTGGGGGGCGCGGCGGGACATCAGCCGCGCGTCGAGGTTGCCGGCGTACGCGGCGTAGAGCGACATGGTTCCGAGGGTACGGGAGTGAGGCGGAACGGCATTTGGGGTGGCAATCTCGAAGGGAGGATCGCGCGAACGTTCTGGCGGGTTTCGCTCGGGATTCGGAGAGGATTCGCGTAGGAATCACGGAGGGATCGCGCTAAGGAGGCCCCGGAAGGAGTCGCTTTGATGGGTGCGGGACAATGGAGTACGTGACTCGGATCGTGATCATCGGTGGCGGACCCGGCGGCTACGAGGCGGCGCTTGTCGCGGCCCAGCTCGGCGCGGAGGTGACCGTCGTCGACTGCGACGGTCTGGGTGGGGCGTCGGTGCTGACCGACTGCGTCCCTTCGAAGACTCTTATCGCTACAGCGGAAGTGATGACCAACTTCGACTCCTCCTACGAGGAGCTGGGGATCATCGTCGCCGACGACACTCCGCCGCTGGAGCAGGCCGCCCGTGTGATGGGCGTGGACCTGGGCAAGGTCAACCGTCGTGTGAAGCGTCTGGCGCTGGCCCAGTCGCATGACATCACCGCCTCGGTGACCCGCGCGGGCGGCCGTGTGATGCGCGGGCGCGGGCGGCTGGAGCCGCAGCAGGCGCCGGACGGTTCGCGCCGGGTGATCGTGACGGCCGCCGACGGGACCGAGGAGACGCTGGTCGCCGACGCCGTGCTGGTCGCCACCGGCGCCCACCCCCGGGAGATCCCGGACGCGCTGCCCGACGGCGAGCGCATCCTGAACTGGACGCAGGTCTACGACCTCGACGAGTTGCCCGAAGAGCTGATCGTGGTGGGCTCCGGTGTGACCGGTGCCGAGTTCGCCGGCGCCTACCAGGCGCTGGGCTCCAAGGTGACGCTGGTCTCCTCCCGCGACCGGGTGCTGCCGGGCGAGGACCCGGACGCGGCCGCCGTGCTGGAGGACGTCTTCCGGCGGCGCGGCATGAACGTGATGGCGCGCTCGCGCGCCCAGTCCGCCAAGCGGGTGGGGGACCGGGTCGAGGTCACGCTGGCCGACGGCCGTGTGATCACCGGTACCCACTGCCTGATGGCCGTGGGCTCCATCCCCAACACGGCGGGGATCGGGCTGGAGGAGGCCGGGGTCCGGCTCCAGGAGTCCGGGCACATCTGGACGGACAAGGTCTCGCGGACGTCCGCGCCCGGCGTCTACGCGGCCGGCGACTGCACCGGTGTGTTCGCGCTGGCGTCGGTGGCGGCCATGCAGGGCCGCATCGCGATGTACCACTTCCTGGGCGACGCGGTGGCGCCGCTCAATCTCAAGACGGTATCCGCGAACGTATTTACGGATCCGGAGATTGCGACGGTCGGGTACACCCAGGCCGATGTCGACAACGGTCTCATCGACGCCCGGGTCGTCAAGCTTCCGCTGCTGCGCAATCCGCGGGCGAAGATGCAGGGCATTCGCGACGGTTTCGTGAAGATGTTCTGCCGGCCCGGCACGGGCATCGTCGTCGGTGGTGTGGTCGTCTCGCCGCGGGCCAGTGAGCTCATTCATCCGATCGCGATCGCCGTCGACAACAATCTGACGGTCGAGCAGATCGCGAACGCGTTCACCGTCTACCCGTCCCTCTCGGGGTCGGTCGCCGAGGTGGCGCGGCAGTTGCACACGAGGAAGACGCAGCGCGAAGCCTGAGGAAGGCCGAGGGAAGGCCCAGGAGGAGCGGTGGGGGAGTGGTTTGTTCCGGTTCCCTATACCACCTCTTGGGTCGCACTACGGACAACTTCCGTTAATTGCTGCAACCTGCTGAAAACAGATGGACGTTGGCGTTACTGTCGGTTTCGTGTTCGCTGCAGAACGTCGTCAATTGATCCTCGAAATGGTGCGGGCCAACGGGGCGGTTTCGCTCCGTGAGCTCGCCCGCGTCGTCCAGACCTCAGAAGTGACCGTACGGCGGGACGTGCGGGCGCTGGAGGCCGAAGGACTGCTCGACCGCCGGCACGGCGGTGCGGTGCTGCCGGGCGGTTTCACCAGGGAGTCCGGCTTCCCGCAGAAATCCCATCTAGCGACCGCCGAGAAGACGGCAATCGCCGATCTCGCGGCGAGCTTCGTCGAGGAAGGCGAAGCCGTCGTCGTCGGCGCCGGTACGACCACCCAGGAGCTGGCCCGCCGGCTCGCACGTGTACCGGGTCTGACCGTGGTCACCAATTCCCTGCTCGTCGCCCAGGCCCTGGCCCATGCCAACCGGGTCGAGGTCGTCATGACCGGCGGCACGCTCAGAGGTTCGAACTACGCGCTGGTCGGCAGCGGGGCCGAACAGTCCCTCCAGGGGCTACGGGTCTCGCGGGCCTTCCTGTCCGGGAGCGGGCTGACCGCCGAGCGCGGGCTGTCCACGTCCAACATGCTCTCCGCGAGCGTGGACCGGGCGCTGGTACAGGCGGCGGCGGAGGTCGTCGTCCTCGCCGACCACACCAAACTGGGCACGGACACCATGTTCCAGACCGTGCCCACCGATGTGATCACCCGGCTGGTCACCGACGAGCCGCCCGTCCACGACGAGCGGGCCGCCACCGAGCTCCAGGCCCTGGCCGACCAGGGCGTCCACATCTCGGTGGCCGGTCCGGGCGCGGGCAGCGGCCCGGCGGCGGGCGTCGTCCACGGGGAGGTCCCCACGGCGTCCCCGCGCCGCCGGGACGTACCCCCGCTGCCCGGCCAGCGCAGAAACCTGCCGCTGGGCCACGGCCAGCAGCCCGGCCCGGTCCAGGGCGGGCCGCCGGGCGCCCAGCTGCGCAGCGCCGTCTCCCTGGGCGAGCAGGCCACGGCCCGGGTGGCGGACCTGGCACCCCGCCGACGGTAGGCAGGTCCGATGACCCCCATGGCCGCGGGAGCACCGGGGATTCGCGAGCTCTCCCCGGCGAAGGCTACGGCCGGGCTTTTAGCCCGGTCAGGGTGAGCGTGAGCAGGCGGTCGGCCAACTCCGGGTCATCCGGGGACTGTTCGGCCGCCAGCGCGATGGCGTTCGTCAGCTGCATCAGGTCCACGATGTCCACATCGGGGCTGATGGCGCCGGACCGCTGGGCACGGGCGAGCAGTGCGCGGCCCGCCTCGCGCAGCGGCAGGCTGCACCGCGACATGGCGGAGCCCTCGTCCGTCTGTGCGGCCATCAGCGCCCGGGAGAGACCGCGATAGGTGCTGGCGTGCGCCACGATGGCCCGCAGCCAGGCGACCAGCGCCCGGCAGGGCTCGGGAGCCGCCAGCAGCTCGCGCGAGCGTGCGAGGATGCCGTCCACCTCGCCCTGGAACACCGCGCTCATCAGCGCCGTGCGATTGGGGAAGTGCCGGTAGAGCGTGCCGATGCCCACCTCGGCCCGCCGGGCGATGTCCTCCAGCGAGGCGTCCGTCCCGTGCTCGGTGAACGCCGTCCGGGCCTCCGTGAGCAGCCGCTCGTAGTTGCGCCGTGCGTCCGCGCGCATGGGTCGTGGTGACGTCTGCGCCGCGTCGGTCGCCATTCCGTCCGTCCTCCCGATCACAGTCCCCGTCAGTCCCTCGTTCCCCCGTCAGTCAAGGATGCCAGGCCGCCGGGGGCCCCGGACGACGAACGCCCACGGGCCCCGGCCGGTGCGGCGGGGCCCGTGGGCGGCGGCGGACCGGGGAACGCCCCGGATCAGCCCTCGGATCGGTCCTTGGATCAGTCCTTGATCTCGCAGATCACGGCGCCGGAGGAGACGGACGCGCCGACCTCGGCGGTGATCCCCTTGATCGTGCCGGAGCGGTGGGCGTTGATGGGCTGCTCCATCTTCATGGCCTCCAGGACCACGACGAGGTCGCCCTCGTTGACCTGCTGGCCCTCTTCGACCGCGACCTTGACGATCGTGCCCTGCATCGGCGAGGCCAGGCTGTCGCCGGAGGCGGCGGAGCCGGACTTCTTGGCCGCGCGGCGCTTGGGCTTGGCACCGCCTGCGGCGGCGGTACGGGCCAGGGTCATCCCGAGCGAGGACGGCAGGGA
>NZ_JBTOLC010000037.1:0-58346 GCF_054551825.1 Streptomyces sp. L500 | reverse complement strand
GCGCCCGGCCGAGTTCGTCCACTTCACCATCACCCAGATCGCCGGACAGCCCGGCACGACAGGCTGACGGAACCCATGCAGAAGACCGTGGTCAGGCAGGGTGACACCGTCACCCTGGCCCTGACACCCCCGGCTGCTTTCTTCCCACCGTCCCCGGTCGTCATCCCCATCCCGAAAGGCACGGCGGGGTTCCGTGTCGAAGGGCTCCCCGCCTGTGTGCCGGACGACATCGAGACCATGGTCATTCCCGTCGGCTATGCGACCCTGGCCTTCCCCCAGGCGGGAACGGGCAGCGTTCAGCTGAAGGTTCCCGCCCAGAACCGTGCCACATACGCGAGGACCGGCCACGGCGTGACGGAAGCCGTCGTCGACGGCGGCCCGCTCGAGCTGACCCTCACCGTGGTCGGCCCGGCGAGCAACTCCTCCGGTGCGACTGACGCGGTGGGCAACAAGTACCCCGGAACGGCGACCTTCACCTGTCTCCGCGTACGCCCTGTGACAGCCGGATAACAGCGCTATTCGGGCTATAGATCCTTGAGAGTGGCGAGGGTGTCCTCTATGCGCGGGGACCGCTGGACGAAGCCGACCCCGACCCGGCTGTAACGGTCGGTGGCGCGGCTCCAGTCGTAGTTCCCGCGCATACAGGCCCGGTTCGCCTCCAGGAAGCGGTGAGTACTCTCACGCTGCCGCGGGGACAGTTCCAGGGAGGCGCACAACTCGTGCGTCCGGTCGGCGAGCCGGCGGAAGCGGTCGACACGTCGGTGGACCATCTCCCGCAGCAGGCCGACGGCCTCCTCCTGCGAGCAGTCGTGTTCGCGGCGGAGGAGCAGGACCGCGTTGTCCGGTTCCCCGTTGGCCACGTCCTTCTCCAGCGAGTGGAGGTCGTTGGTCAGGGTGACCACCTCCGCGGTGATCTCGCGGATCTCCTGGACGAGGGTGCTCTCGTGGACCTCCGGGGGCGCTTCGAAGCCCCCACAGCGCTCGGTGGTGTCCAGGACGCCCTCCACGCCTATCGCCAGCCGCCGTAACGCCAGATACCGGTTCATGTCCAGGACGAGCCCGGCCTTGCGGTTGACCGCCTCGGTGACATACGTGAGGAAGTACTGCTCCCAGTGGCGTGCGGCGCGCTCCCGCCAGGCCGGCGACATGCCCTGCCGCAGCCGCTCCCAGTGGTCGAGCCAGAGCCGGGCGAGCGGGAACGTGGGCTCGACCGAGGGCGCGTCCGGGCTCCGGCGGGCGAGCGAGGCCATCTCCTGGCAGACCTCGTAGGCGGCCAGCGGGTCCCTGCCCAGGTGACTGTCGAAGAGGTCGTCGAAGAAGAAGTAGAACGTCTGCCCTTGGATGCCCAGTTCCAGGTCGTCCCCGAACGCGTCGGGGTGAAAACGGCCGGCGAGCTCCGCCACCGCCCACGTCAGATACCGTTCGGCATTGGACGCGCTGGTGATGAATCCCTCCGCCTTCAGCCACTTCATGTGACGGGCGCTCGCGGCCTCGACATCCGGGCTGATCCGTACCTCGAAGGGAATGTCCAGCGGAACATTCTGCGGCATGTGTGATCCCCCTCCTCGCTGAAATCCGGGAGATCCAACGATCACCGGCAGGGGCCCACGTGACAAGTCTTCTGGCCCGTCGGCTCGATCTGTGGTATGGGACCTGTGCTATGAGGTCGGGTCAGGAGCCCGCCACTTCCGTGGCCCAGACGAAGTCGTAGCGCACGTGCCGGCCTCCGACCACCGTTCCCTCGCCGCGGTCGCGCATGTTCACCGTGAAGGCCGCCTTCGGCAGGAGCAGCACTTCCTGTTCGTCCGGCTCCCGGGAGAAGTAGGCGATGTCCCTGCCGCTGTGCCCGGTCAGCTCCAGGCAGTACAGCACCCGGCGGCCCCCGGCGGGCGGATGCTGGAGCGGCAGGAACTTCTCCGCCTCCTCCCGGCCGCGGCTGGTGCTGGTGAAGCCGCTGAACGTCATGCGTGTGCGGGGCACCAGCTCCCAGCCCGCCCGGTACACCACGCCCTTGACCGGCGGCAGTCTGTCCAGCGCCTCGACGAGCATGTCGGCATGCGACTTGGCCTCGGCCCGCAGCGTGTCCACGAGGCCGTGCATCCGCCTCCGGACGGCCTCCAGCCGCACCGAGCGCTCCGCGTCGGACAGCCCGGCCGCCCGGTAGGCGTCGATCAGCCGCTGGAGCTCCGCGTCCCGCCACGTGGCGTACGGCACCTCGACCGGCAGGCCCTGCCTCAGCAGGGAGATCATCTCGTCGACCAGCCGGTGCACGCCCGCCGGGCCCAGAGCCCCGGGAGCGGCCAGCACGCGGTTGACGAGCTGGTGGTTGCTCCCGGTGTACTGCGCCAGGGCCAGCAGGTACGGCAGGCGGAGCTCGGCCCCCAGCCGGGACCTCTCCTCGTCCGCCTCCGCCCCCGTCAGGCCCTGCCCGGCCAGCCAGTCGGTCAGCTCGGCGCCCGGACGCCGCCGGAGGAGGGACCGCCGCTTGTGGCGCGCCCCGGCCACCGTACGGTCGTCCACGGTGACCATGCCCCCGTCCCCGGGGGCGGCGAGCGCCTTCTCCTCGTACACGGTCGCGTACGGCAACTCGGGCAGCACGGCCGTCGGCAGGGTGTCCCTGACGAACGCGTCGAAGTCCCGGTACATCCGGGCGACGTCCTTCGACGACGCCGTCAGCCCCGCGAGCGCGGGCAGCCCGGCGGCCTTGGCGCCCCGCAGGATCTCGTACAGCGAATGGTCACGCCCGGTCAGCATCCACGCGGCGACGGCGAGGAAGAACCCGCGCTCCGACAGCTCCGAAGCACCAACGCCCCCGGTGCCGGCGCCCGGTACGGCCCGCAGCCAGTGGAAGGCGCTGAGCATCCGGGTGGTCGTCCCGGAGATGCCCGCCACCAGGGGAGCGCCGCGCTCGTGGTGCTTGCGGTACCAGCCGTCGTCGGGGCTCATGGCGAACACCGCCTCCCCGGAGGCCCAGGGCAGCGGGAACTCCGGCCCTTCCTCGCCCGGCCCGGTCATCGCGGCCCAGAGCGCCTCGGGGGTGACCGTGTGCCGCCGGGGGGCGAGGTCGTCGCCGACGCCCTCGACGGACAGCTCGGCGGTGCTGCGGCGGGCATGGGCGGTCTCGGCCTCGCTCAGCGGCACGCGCAGGTCGCGGTAGTCGCGCAGCGTGCGCTTGCCGGGGCCGGTCGAGGGGTCCGGGCGCTCCGTGCGGCGGCGCTGACTGCGGCCCATCGACAGGGTCGTGCCGGCGCCCTGCCGCACGGTGAGGTTCCCGAGGGCGAAGACGTCGTCGCCGAACTGCTGCCCCAGCGGGTGCGGGAGACGGCTGAGAAGGCCGCGCGCGGTGCCGGCCAGATGGGCGCGCTGGGCGTCGAGGGCCTCGGCGTCCAGGCCGAGTTCGCGGGCCAGCCGCGGGTCCCCGCCGAGAACGACGCGGTGCAGCAGGGCCTTGAGCGATACCCCGCGCTCGTCGGGGTAGGGGCGGGGCTGCGGGCCGTGCTTGTAGTACGCGGCGTTGTAGAAGGCGGTGACCAGTTCGCGGACGGTGGCCGACGAGTCCGGCGCGGTCCACTGGAGGAGCCGTTCCCCGGGGTCGCCCTCGGTGCCCACCTGGCCCGCGCTGTGCGGGTCGTCCTTGAGGAACGCGCCCGCCGCCGCTTCCGGGCCGAACCCCTGGCTCAGCACTTCGTGGAGCCGCAGCACGGAGGTCCGGGCGGCGCGGCCCACCTCAGGCGCGGCGGCCAGCGCGGCCCCCAGCCGCTGCTCGTACAGCTCGGCCGCCTGGTGCCAGCCCGGTGCGGCCAGCGCCCGGCGATGGCCGAACGGCGCCCCGGCCGTGCGCCGTCCAGCCGTGCGCTGCCCGGCGGGGCCGGTCAGGGCGTGGGCGACGGCGGCGTTGCCGGCCTCCCGCTGGAGGCTCCGCAGCCGCTCCGCCAGGGTCGCGGCCGTGTCCGGCACCGGTTCGGCGGCCGCCGGGGCGGGCGCCTCCGCGCGGACGGCGGCGGTCGGTGGGTGCGGGCTCACGACCGCGCCTCCTGGGGGAAGGCCGACTCGTCCACGTAGCGGCCGAGCTTGGCGTACTCCTCGCGGACGGCCGCCAGCAGGTCCGCCATGGCCACGGGCCGGTCGGCGTCGGCGGCGCGGTAGGCGGCGGTGACGGCACAGCAGCGGATGGCACCACCGGACAGGTCGAAGGCCGAGGCGAGCGCCGCGAGCCCGGCCGGGCCGACATCCCGGTCCCGTGGCACGGCCGGGCCCAGACAGCGCTCCCACAGGGCCCGGCGCAGGGCCTCGTCGGGCGCGGGGAAGTGGACGACGAGGTCGAGGCGGCGCAGGAACGCGGGGTCGATGTTGCCGTGCATGTTGGTGGTCAGCAGGGCCAGGCCGTCGAAGGACTCCAGGCGCTGGAGCAGGTAGGACGTGCCGGTGTTGGCGTAGCGGTCGTGGGCGTCCTGGGCGGGGGTGCGCTTGCCGAAGACGGCGTCGGCCTCGTCGAAGAGGAGGACGGCCTCGTCCGCGTCGGCGGCCGTGAAGATCCGCTCCAGGTGTTTCTCGGTCTCCCCGATGTATTTGTCGACGACGGTGGCCAGGTCGACGACGTGGAGGTCGAGGCCGAGTTCGGCGGCCACGACCTCGGCGGCCAGGGTCTTGCCGGTCCCGGATCCGCCGCTGAACAGGGCGCCGATACCGCGCCCGCGCCCGCCGCCCGGCCGCATCCGCCACTGCCCCAGGACGCGGTCGCGGTGGCGGACGCGCCGGACGAGGTCGCGCAACTGCTCGTGGGGCCGCTCGGGCAGCACCAGGTCGTCCCAGGTGACGGCGGGGCGTACGGGCCGTGCGAGCCGGCCGAGCGCGCCACCGCTCCAGGAACGGGCCGCTTCCCGGACGGCGGCGGCGTCCACGGGCACGCCCCGCGCGGCCGCCTGCCGGCGGGCGGCGGCCGCGACGGCGTGGATGCGGGCCGGGCCCGCCCGGTACCGGGCGCCCGCCGCCACGGCGTCGCCCGCCGCCGGGTCGGCCGTGGCGTGGTCGTCGGCCGTCGGGTCCGGTGCCCGGACAGGGGAGGAGAGCTCGTGCCGCCACAGCGCGACGCGCTCGGCTCGGGTCAGCGGCGGGCAGTCGGCCAGGACGGGAGGCGTGCGCGTCCAACGGGCGTCCCACGGCCGGTTTCCGGTGAGCACCAGGGGCACCGGTACGTCGGCGAGGGGCGCGAGCAGGGCGCGTGTCCACCCGTCGTCGTGCGAGCCGAGAGGACCGACGACCAGTCCGTCGCCGCGCAGCCGCGCCTCGAGCAGCGCGGCCCGGACGGCCTCGGCCGCCGGGGGCTCCGCGTGCTCGGCGTCCTCAAGGGCCAGGTGGAGCGCCTGACGGCCCGACGCGGCCAGGGCCGCCCGGGCGACGGCCGTGGCGGTGCCGTCGACGCTGTCGCGCAGATACACGGGCCACGGGCGCGTGAGCAGCCGGGCGACGTGCCGTACCGCCTCGGCCAGGGGCCCGTTCTCCAGAGGGGGGAGAACCGGTGGTGTGAAAAGGGTGTTGTCGTCGCCCAGCAGATGCGCGGTGACACGGTCGGGGACGCGCAGCCCCCGTGTCGGATACGGGCGCGCGGCGTCGACGACCTCCAGCAACCCGCCGGCCCGCAGGGGCGCGTCGGGGGAGAACAGCCGGCGGGCGGTCGCGGACGCGGCCGGGACGCCGCACAGCGTCAGGGCGAGACCGATGGTGGCGTGCCGGCAGGTGATGTCGTCGTTGAGGTAGCCGTAGCAGCGCTCGAACCGGGCGTCGACGTCGGGAGCGAGCGCGATCAGCAGGACCTGGGCGGCGAGTTCGTCCAGACCGAACCCGTCGGCGAGGCGGCGCAGGGGCGGCGGCGCTCCCATGGCCGCCGCCGCGTCCTCCCGGGCACGCACCGAGGCGGCCAGGGCGTCCTCGAAGGCCCCGGCCGGCAGGGGACCGGTGGGTGCGTCGAGGAGGTGCGGGGCCATGTCGTCGGAGACGTAGAGCCCGCGCAACGGGTCGAAGGGCGCCTCCTCGAGCTCGGGGAGCGCGGCATCGGCGGCCGTGGGATCCTCGCCCGTGCGCCAGGCGATGGCTCGTCGCACGGTGGCCTCGACGAGCGCCAGCCTGGCCAGGAGCCAGTCCCCGGGGACGGGCACGGGCGTGCGCGGGGAGCGTGCGGTAGGCGCGGTCACCGTGTGTCCCCCGGCGCCGGACCGGGCTTGACGTTCTCGTTGACGACCGGAGGTTCGGTCACCCAGTGGGTGTAGGACTGCGGGGCGAACGACAGCAGGGGGATGGTCACGGTCGCGTTCACGGTGGGGACGAGCGTGTGGCCGACGGCGCTCCACAGTTCGGTCAGGGCACGGTCCTCCGTCGGCGGGTGCCCCACGTCCAGGAGCGTCTTCAGCTCCATCTCCTCCAGCTCCGGGGGAAGCCGCACGGGCAGTTCCCGGTCGCGGGCGAAGCCCACGAGGAGATCGCCGAGCATGTTGTGGGCGGTGAGGGCGTCCGGCGCCCACGCGGCCACCAGGTACGACAGCCGGGCGTAGCGGGGCGGGTCGAACTGCGCCTGCTTGAAGCGCAGCATCCCCAGCGGGCCCAGCGGCAGCCCCTCGTACTGGTAGACCGTGCCGGTCTGCCGTCGGTCCAGGTCCTCGCGGATGTCGTACAGATAGACGCCGACCGCCTCGGAACCGGATGTCTCGCCCAGCCCGTTCTCGCGGCCGGGCGGCTGGAAGGTGATCGTGAAATCGGGGGGCAGGCAGGTCATGTCCTGCCGGACGCGTGCCGCCAGCGCGCGGTCGACCAGCTGGATCATCGGCGGGCCTGCCGCAGGTCGAACGCCGCCTTCGCCGGGCCGACGAGGCCGAGCGCCGTGGTGTCGGCCACGGCCACGGCCGAGCCGTCGGCGTCGGCGAGGCACACCCGAGGCATCGCGGGGCGTGGATCCGGCGCGCTCCCTGCGAGTGCCCGGCCGGCGGGCACGGTGAAGAGGGGGGTTCCGGTGGTGGTGTCGAGCATGAGGAACGCTCCGTTGTTCTCGCTGGTGACGAAGAGCAGGGCGCCGTCCGCCGACACCGACACCGATTCGGGCCCGACGATCAGCGGATGACGCCATGTGGCCACGACTTCGGGCACCCCCGCCGCTCCGGACAGGGCGATCACCGTGACGCTGTCGTCCCCGTGGTCGGCGACGAAGGCCCGGGCGCCGCCCGGCTCGCAGGCCACGCCCATGGGATCCCGGCCCACGGCCAGCGAGGTCACCTCGTGGTCGCCTGCCAGTCGTACGCAGTGGACGGCTCCGGCGGCGCGGTCGCTGGCGCACGCGTAGGCGCCGTCGTCGGTGACGGCGACGTCCCACGGGCGGGAGGATCCCGGGCCGCCCACCGGAACGGGGGTCACTCCGGAGGTCAGGACGGTGACCGTCCGGCCGGCGAAATCGGCGATGTACGCCGTGCCGTCGGCGGCGGCCGCGATCGCGTAGGGCATGTGCGCCTTGTCGAGCGGCAGGGTCTTGGACTCCCGTACCGCCAGCCGTGTCCCGTCGAGCGTGAGGACGGCGAGGGACGCTTCGCGTGCGGGCTCCTCACCGCGGCCTTGGTTGACGACGTACAGGGTCCCGTCGTCCCGGCAGGCGAGCCCGGTGGGCCTGTCGACGGGCTGGGCGGGCGACGTGGCCACGACGGCCATCTGCTGGTCGTTCTTCGCCAGTTCGGTGCCGTACACCGTGCCCAGGGCATGGTTGTCGCTCATCCAGGCCTTCGAGACGGCCGCGTACAGGTACTGTCCGTCCGGGGAGAGGGCGAGGCCGGGAGGGATCGGGATGCCGGTCTCGACCGTGATCGTCCGCTGGTGTCGCGCGGGGTTCGCGGAGATGTCGAAGACCTCCACAGTGGCCTTCGGACCGGCGGCGTTGGAGACATAGAGCGTGTGGCCGTCGGACGTCAGGGCGAGTCCGTAGGGGTACTTCATGGCGGGTGATTTGGTCACGGCCATGTGGAAGGACCAGGCGTCGTCTACCGTCGCCCGCTGGAGGACGGAGACCGTGCCGTTCTGGTAGTTGGCGACGCACAGCCGTAGCCCGTCGGCCGACAGGGCGAGCTCGTGCGGGCCCGACAGCCGCCCCGTCGGCGCGTCGACGGGATCCAGCGGCTGCCACTGCCCCGGGCCGGTCCGGGACAGGACGGCTATCTTGCCGCCTTGCTGGTTCTCCGGGGTCCTGGCGAAGTCGGCGATGTACAACGTCCTCCCGTCCGGGGAGAGTGCGGCCCCGGTGGGTTGTTGGCAGTCCACGGTTTCGGCCGCGATCGTGTACCGGCCGCCCTTGGGGTCGACGAGGGAGACCGTGGCCGTTCCGGAGTCGGCGGTCACCGCGTACCGCCCGTCCGGGGTGACGGCCACGCCGTACGGGCTCGCGCCGGGCGCGAGGGCGATGGGCGTCACCGTGACCGCGCCGTCGAAGGTGAGCGTCTCCCCGTGGGCGGGGGTGAGGACGAGGAGGGAGGACGAGCCGGGGCTGGTGGCACAGGCGAACGTCCGGTCGGCGGCGATGGCGACGTCCCACGGCTGGTGCGGCGCGCCGAGGGCGAGGGAAGTGCCGGGCCGGCGGGCATCGAGATCGAGCACCGCCACCTTGTCCGACGCGGAGTCGGCGGCGTAGGCCCACGCACCGTCCGGTGACACAGCGACGTTCACCGGTTTCGAGCCCGTTCCCGTGGTGATTTCGCCGGTCTTGCGGGGCGCGGTACGTACGGTGACGAGGTCGCCGGTGGCCTGGTCGCTGACGTACGCGAAAGCCCCCTCCGGGCCGTGGACCACCCCCGCGGGCACCGCGCCGACGGGTGTGCCCAGGCGCGTGGCGGCCAGGGTGTCCACGCGGACGGCGGTCAGGGTGCCCGAGGTCTGGCCCACGACGAGGACCGAGGTTCCGTCCGGGGCGAAGTCGACGGCGACCGGGTGAGGGCCGACAGGGACGGGACGCGGGTGCCCGACCTGTCCGGTGTCCCGGTCCACGGTGGCGACGGACACCGACGCGGAACCGTAGTTCGCCACGCACAGCCGGTCGCCCCCGGGGCCGAGCGCCAGCGCCCTCGGTTCGGCCCCCACGGGCACGGGCTCGCCGACGGCCCGGCCGTGCGCGTCGAGATCCAGCACCGTCACCCAGCCGTCGGCCGTGCCCTCGCCCCGGCTCGCGACGTACGCGAAGCGCCCGCCGCGTGCCACCGCGATCGCCCCGGTGGCCCCGGGCACATGGACCGTCGCGGCCACGGACGGCGACCCGGCCGTGCTCACGTCCACCACCGACACCGTGGCATCCGTCCCGTTGACCACACAGACCCGGCTCGCCTGCCCGCCCGGGGCCGCCGCCACCGCGCACGGACCGGCACCCACCGGCAGGGGAACGGGCGACATCCCCTCCTTGTCGAACACCCTGACCTGGTCGCCCGCCCAGGCGGCCACGCAGACCTGGTCGCCGGTCAGCCCGGCGACCACGGCGCACGGGTTCTTCCCGGCGTCGACGGTACGGAGCACCGGAAGGTCCCCGGATCCCAGGTCCACCACGGACAGCGTTCCGGCGTCGTGGTTCGCGGTGTAGGCGCGGGTGCCGTCGGCGCTGACGGCCACCGCACGGGGATCGCCCTCCACCGGCACGGTGCGGACCTCGGGACGGTCCGGTACGGCGAGGCCGGCCACGACCAGGGCGTCCCCACCCCAGTCCGGTGCCACCAGCCGGGGCACCGGCCCCACATCACCGTTCTCGCCGTTGCGGCCACTCACGAGGGCACCTCCGCGATGGTGACTCGGTGTTCGACGGAATAGACGGTCTCGCGCGGCCCGCAGTCGATCCGGTCGACGGGAGGCGACTCCACGCCGGTCACCGGATCCACCGGGACCATCTCCACGGTGGCCACCCGGCCCACCCCCGGCACGCTCTCCAGGACGCGGAACGCCTCACCGACATGGACCGGCCGCCCCAGCGGCCATCCGGTCCCGTCCCGGCCGCCGCCGACGGGGCTGAAGTACCGGTAGAGGGCGCGTTCGGCGGCCACGCGCAGCTCCGCGCGCTCTTCGGCGGTGCGGTAGTCGGCGGGCACCACACGGGCGTTGAAGCGGACGCCGTGGTAGACGGGCCGCACCAGCCACACCGGCACCCCCTCCGGCTGGCAGGCCCGCAGCGCCCGGCGCAGGGTGTCACAGGCGTCCCGGGTGGGCGTGAGCATGTGGTAGGGGAACCAGCCGCGTTCGTCCGTGGTGACGAAGGGGACGACCATCAGCGTGACCCCGGCCTGGGTGCTGCCGCCACTGGTGTCGGTGTAGCCGTTCCTGCCGTCGTGCGAGGCGGAGGTGTTGCGCACGCCGACGACGCGTTCGTCCGGCTCCTTCAGCAGGCGGATCTCGCCCGGGCCCAGTCCGTTGGCGGCCGCGCCGAGTGTCGCCCTGTACGTGCCGTGAGCCGTGATGACGGCGTCCTCGGGCGGAACGGCACCGTGCTGCCCGGCTGTCGAGGAGCCCCCCGTCACCTTGGGGCCGAAGTGGACCTGGCCCGTACTGGCGTTGATGACGACATGCTTGTCGTCCGGGCCCGACTTCTCGAACGACGTGACGGTCGTCCAGCCCTCCGCCCCCACATGGACCATCGGGAGCGGCCCGCAGACCGGGGCGTACAGCAACGCGAAGACCTGTTCCGGTACACCCTTGGACGTCGGGAACGGCCGTTTGCCCTCGTCGAGTTCCTCGTACTGCTCCGCGCGGACGCTGCCGGCGCTTCCGGAGTCGGCGTAGACCGTGTACGTCGTGCCGGGGGTGCCCTTGGGGTCGAGGATCTGGACGGCGATCCAGCACGAGGCCTCCTCCGTCGGGAACCCGGATCCCCGTGCTTCCATGGCGTCCTGTGCCGTCCTGGCCAGCGCCCCGCGCTCGACGGCGGCCTGCCAGCGTGCCGATCCGCTCAGGGGAACGGGATGGGCGGAGACCTCCGCGCCACCCGTCACGGTGATCTTCCGTGCGGCTGTGGAGGCGTACGCGAGCGGGGCGGAGGTGTCCCACCACGGCGTGTCCGTCCTGGGCCCGAACACCGAGACGGCGAGACGGTCCTGCGGCGTCCGGTCCTCGCCCACTGCCACCCACAGGGTGAGATGGCGTGGATCGTGTGTCTTCTCGATCTCCACCAGCGCGAGGACCAGCCCGCCACCGTCCTTGAACGGCCCGGAGAACTCCGCTCGGTAGTTCTCGGCGGTGAACATGCCGACGGCCGTGGTGACCCCGTCGGTGAGCCGTAGCGACGCCGCGCCGGCGGCTTCCGGGGGAAGACGTTCGGCGTCATCGGTGGTCGTGAAGACCGTCTTGCCGTCGGCAGTCGTGACCCGCAGCCCGGCGGGAACCCGCTCCGTGCCGGCCGCCAGGGTGAGGCTGATGTCCGTTTTCGCGGGGATCCACGGCAGGTAGTTGCGGGCGGGGTCGAGCGCGTCATGGGGGACGTCACGGAGGTGGTGGATACGGGCCATGCCCGCCGACGCGGCCAGGGCGAGCTGCTCGTAGTCGCCGGGGACGACCGCCCGTTCCGGCAGCGGAGAGCCCAGGGGCAGCCGTGTCGCGCAGGCTTCGGCGGACTCGCCCTCCGTGCCGCCGACGGCCGGCGCGGGGTTGGTCACGGAGGAGACGTACGGCAGCGGGGTGCGCAGCACCGTGAGGGTGCGCGCGGGCACGTTGCCCCGGGCGCCGCCGCCCGTCAGATAGCGGCGGATCCGTACGGCCGCTCCCGCCGGCAGCGGCGCCCCGTGCCGGCGCGGCCCCCGGGCGCCGACCACGACGGGAGCGAAGACGGCCTCCCCGGTGCGCGGATCCAGCGTGAAGTGCCGGTCGTCGGGACCGGACCCCGCGAGCGAGGCGACATGGGTCCACTGGGCCACCCGGCCGTCGAGCACCGCTTCCACCACGAGGGGGTCGGTGCTGCGGGGGAGCGGCGGGTGGGCGAAGCGGAGCCGCTCGCCGGGGGCGCCCGTCGCCGTACCCAGCGTCTCGTCGCGCACCAGCCGCGCCTGGACGACCGGGACGGAGACGACGAGCACCGGCTGGAGCGCGACCCGCGTCAGCGCGCTCTGCCCGGGCTCGGTGCGGTAACGGATCAGCCCGACGTCCCGCAGCCGTTGGACGAAGAAGCCGCCCTGCCCGTCCGGCCGCTGGAGCAGGAGCTGCGCGGGCGCGTGGGCGGGCGGAACGTCCAGGGAGACCCGGCCCGGGACGTCGCGGGAGGTCACCGTGTCCGTGGCCACCCGGCAAGTGGTCCAGTGCGTGCCCTGCCAGGCCTCCCAGCGGCCCGGGACGACCCCGCGGCCGAACGGGGCCCGGCCCAGCTCGACGTCCAGGGTCACCCGCGTGCTCGGCACCGGCACCGAGAGGACGGTCAGGGCGTAGGAGGAGCCGCTCCCCCCTGCGCCGGTCAGCCCCGGGTCCCTGTTCGCCGGGGTGTCCCCGGGCGGGGGGAAGTCGCCGAGGTAGGGCAGGTTGAGGTGGAAGGCGGGCCCGGGGAAGGCGGCCTCGCCGGGCTCCACCGTCACCGAGGAGCCGAACGCGGTCAGCCTCCCCTGCAGCGCGCCGTCGGCCACCCGCTCCTCTGCGAAGTCACCGGCCGCGACGAGGACGCACGGGTTGAGCACCGCGTCCGTCAGCGTGGTGAAGACGACCGGCTCCTCGTCCCCCACCGGCCGGGTCGCCACCTCCTGGCCCGCCGGCACCACCACCGGTTCCGGTGACGGCGCGGCGAGTTGCAGGACGGCCTCCGTCCGCGCGGGCGCGGCCCGGTAGGGTCGCACGCCGAGCAGGCGCAGCACCTGGAGCCGGCGCTGGTCGGCGGCCAGATCGAGCCGGTCGCGCACGGCCATGACCATGTCGGCGCACGTCTCGATCAGGCCCCGGCCGGGGTCCGTCAGGTCCTGCCCGGTCCAGGTACCCACCCTCCCGCGCACGCCGGCGACGGCCGCGGCGACGACCTCGTCGCGGGTCCGCCCGTCGTACTCGGGTGTCGGTAGACTCATCCGTGAGTGACCTCTCGTCAGGAGCCGGCGATGATGACGACGGCCTTGAAGGGCAGATGGGCCGGGCAGTGCGCCTGGACCAGGCGCGTGAGCCGGCTCTCCAGCGCCCGCTGGTCCTGCCCGGCGGGGGCGTTCAGGGTGACGGTGAACATGTGTCCGGTGCGGGGGGCGGGCCCCGCGTCGGTGAAGACGCGCCCCGGGTCGTCGTAGGAGAGGCTGAAGTGCGGTGACACCCAGCGCAGGATCTCCCGGGCCTCCAGCTTCAGCCCGTGGAGCGTCCCCCGATACGCCGCCAGACGGGCCGCGAGGTCGACGGCCTGACGCCGCTGGATCTCGTCCCAGCCCGGCTCCACGCGGGCCCCGGTGATCCGGATCAGCCAGTCGAGGAAGGCGGGCGGTGCGCGCCACGGGTCGAGTACCGCGTCGAGGTCGTCGAGGCGTTCCTCGGCGGGCGCCATGACCTCGCCGATCGCGGCCGCGAACGCCCGCACGACGGTGTCGTGGCCGTAGACGGCGGGCAGGGGCAGCGGACGGGTGGGGGAAGTCGGCACGGGCCTGGTCCTCCTGATCGCTCGTCGGGTGCGTGGGTCAGCCGTCCGTGGGGGCGATGAGCAGGGTGACCTCTTCGAGGAGGACCAGGCCGCCGTCGGACACCTCGACGGAGGTCACCGGCCGCCCGCCGTCGTCGATGAGCGTCACGTCGGTCGTGCCCCGCAGCCGCGGCACCTTCTCCAGGACGTCGAAGACGTCGCCGGCGTGCACCCGCCGCCCCCACGGCCAGCCCCGCCCGTCCGGCCCGCCGGCCGTGGGGTGGAAGAAACGGCGCAAGGCGCCTTCGGCCGCTGTCCGGGCCTGGTCGACGTCCGCCCGCGTGCTGCTCCACGGGCGTACGGTCGCCTCGATCCCGAAGGAGTGGTAGCGGGGTTCGCCGACGCGCAGCCGTTCGCCCAGCAGCCGGGAGGCGTCGACGACGCCCACCACGGCGGCCAGGGTCTCCGGCGGGATGCCGAAGGCGCCGTCCGGTGGTCGGACGGTCGGTTCACCGGTGACGTGCGGGACGAGGAGGACGTGGAGCGGCTCGCCCTCGCGGCGCCACACGGCGGGCTCGGTCCGCGTCCCCTTGACGAAGTAGAAGACCCCGCCGACGACGACCACGGCGTCCGGCCGCTCCTGGCACTCCGGTGAGAGGCCGGGGAAGGACTCGGAGATCAGGGACGTCACGCCCCGGCTCTCCGCCCGCGGTACGAAGGACCGGTCGGAGTAGGTGTAGGCGCGGTGGTAGAAGGTCTCGTCCTTGAAGAAGAACAGTTCGTACCCGTCGTCATCCGCCTCGTCATCGCGTTGTGGGTCGGCGAGCAGGGCGACCGCGTCGAGGTCCGCCCAGAACGAGTGCGCCGGGTCGTCGGCGTCGCCGGGCAGTCCGGGGAACTCGTCCTTGACGGGCCGTGAGAGCTCGTTCCCGTCCCAGAGGCACTGGTCCCCGTAGAACCAGAGCCTGGGCGCCGTCTCGTCCGTGCGGATCATCGCGTCGAGGCACTTCGCTTCCCGCACGGGCCCGGGCACCTCGTCGCCGTCACCGGCGGGCCCGTCCTGCTGCTCCAAGGGCAGGGCGCGCGGGGTGATGACGCCGCTGTCGTCGAAGTAGTGCACGGCCCGCAGCGGGTCGCGGGCCGCGACGGCGCTGGTGAGGACGTCGGGAGGGCGGGGCGGTGCCTGCAGGGCCGTGGGCACGCGGGAGTCGGCGGGGCGGGTGAGCGCCGTGACCCGGACCCGGGCCAGCCCCGGTACGTGCTCGTCGATGATCCGCTCGTGGTCGGCGGCCGTGACCGCGCGGCGCAGCGGTGCCAGCCCGAGGCCCGCGCGTTCCAGCGCCCGCCGCCAGTCCTCGGCCTCCTCGGACGCGGCGACGACCGTCTCGACGACGGCCGTCAGACCGGGCAGGGACACCGTCAGGGGCGCGCCGGCCTGGACCCCGCCCTCCCGGCCCCGGAACACGTCGTACTCCGCGCCGATCCGCGCGCCTTCCGGCGGCACCTCCCCATGCTGCCGCGCGCCGCCCTCGGCGGGGACCAGCGGCCCGAAGACCACCTCGCACGAGGCGTCGTCCCACCAGTGGACCTGATCACCCGGCCCCGCCCCGGCGAACGTCGGCACCGCCCGCCACTCGACGCCCCCCACGCGGACGGTCATCGGCGGCCCGAACGGCGGTTCCGCCACCGGGGCGCCCGGCCGCCACGGACGGTGGCGAGTCGGGAAACGCCCGGCGGGACGGCCGTCGGCGACGCCCAGCACCTCGGTGACCCGTACGAGTCGCTCGTCCGCCTCCACCGCTCCCGTGGTGCGCGCCCCCTCCAGGACGAGCGGTGCCACGGTCGCCAGCACGACCGGCTCCTCGCCCTCGGTGCGCACCTCGGTGCCCGCCGGGATCTCGCGCCGCCCGGTCGCCCCGTCGGTCCGGGTGAACGCGACCACGATCCGCGTCGGCGACGCGGGAAGGGGAGTGATGCCCATGAGTCGCAGCAGCGCGAACCGCTGCCGGGCCGTCATGCGATGGACGCGGTAGAGCAGCTGGTCGGTCCGTTCGGCGCAGGCCTCGATGAGGGTGATGCCGGGGTCGGAGACGTTGTGGTCGGTCCACTCGGGCACCCGCCGCGGGAGGGCGCGTTTGGCGGCGTCCACCAGCGGCTGGAACCGCAGGTCGTCCAGGTCGGGGACGGGAACACCGGACGGGTCGGCGGGGGAAACGGACGGGTCGGTCATGACAGGGGTCACTCCACCGGGGAGTCGCCGGGCAGGGTGTAGAAGGGGAAGACGAGGTTGCGGGGTTCGTTGGTGGCGCGCAGCCGGTAGCGGATGTCGATGTAGAGCACTCCGAGATCAGTCGTGTCCATGCTGAACAGCAGGTCGTCGACCTCGATGCGCGGCTCCCACCGGTCGAGGGCGCGGCGGACCTCCACGTCGGCGCGGGCGACGGTGGTGGCGTCGAGCGGGTCGAAGACCAGGGCGTGGACGCCGCAGCCGAACTCCGGCCGCATCGGCCGCTCGCCCGGCGCGGTGGACAGGACCAGGCGCATCGCCTGCTCCACGTCCTCGGCGCCGCGCGCCAGACCCACCCGTCCCGTACCGGTGATGACGGCGGGGAACGCCCACCCCGCGCCGATGATGTCCACGGTCGCCCTCCCGCCCGCGCGTGCCGGTGTACTGAGGTCAGAGGTCAGTTGATGTCGACGGTGTCGCCGGTGATTCCGGTCCGCCGCCCGTCCAGCGAGAGCTGCCCGGTGCTGGTGACGTTCACGGTGGCCCCCTTGAGCGTGAGCCCGCCGCCGCCCTTGCCGTCGTCGGCCGTGACGGTGACGGTCCCCGCCCTGAGGACCAGGCTGCCGCCCGTGCCCGCGTCGACGGTGACGGTGCCCTCGCCGCGCGCGTCCAGCGAGACCCGCAGCGTTCTGCCGCCCTCGCCCGCCGTCAGGACGATGGTGCTGTCCTTGCGGTCGAGATGGGTGGTGAGCTTCCCGTCACCCGTCCGCAGCCGTACGCCCTGGGGGCCGTCGGCGGCGCTGAGGAGCTCCACGAGATCGCCCGAACGGGACGCCAGGGAACGCCGGTTGGCGCGCCCGGTGCCCGAGTCCACCAGGGGCAGACCGTGGTCGGTGGGGGAGTCGACGCCGTTGTACAGACCACCGAGGACGTACGGCCGGTCGAGACGCCCGTGCTCGAAGCAGACGAGCACCTCGTCCCCGGCCTCCACGGGGAAGACCCCGCCACCACCGGCCCCGCCCCACTGCACGGAGCGCGCCCAGTCCGTCACATAGTCCTGCGACAGCCACGGCAGACGCAGCCGTACGGCACCGCGCTCGCCCTGCCCCGGTTCCTTGATGTCCGTGACGATCCCCACCGCCACCCCCAACGAGCACAGCGCCGGCGGGTACGGCACGACGGGCGGCGGCAACGGGCCGACCCCCACCTCCGTCCGGTAGCCGTGGTCACCGTCGAAGGTGTGGCGGCAGGAGGTGAGCGTGTACTTGCCGGCGAACGGCTCACCCACCCCGGCCAGCGTCACCGGCACCCCCGCCGCGAGCTCGGGCGTGCCCGCCACCTCGGCGGACAGCGCCGCCATGGAGGCCGCCGCCTCCTGCGCCAGCGCGTGCGCCGCCACGTCCACCTGACCGGCGGTGGTGCAACCCCGGCCGGCGACGAGCAGATCCGGTGCCGCCCCCGGAAACGCCGTGCCCAGCCGCGCGGGCGTGACCCCCAGCCGCAGCCGCGAGCTGTCCCCGGCCCCGGCCCGCGCCGACACCGCGGCCTTGCCGACCGGATCCCACCCGCGCACCTCCACCCCGGCCACCTGCCCCTCGGACGACACCGAGGCACGCAACGCCAGCAGGTTCTCCCCGAGCTCCAGGACGAACGGACTGCGATCCGCCCCCGTACCCGGCGCGGGCGCGCCGCCCGCCGCCGCCGGGCGGCTCATGTGGACGGTGTCCCCCTCGACCGACAGCCGCAGCCCCCGCTGGTCGGCGAGGTGACGGAGCAACTCCCAGTCCGTCAGATTGGGCTGGGCCAGATACGGGATCCGGGTGCGCTCCGCGTCGACACGGCCCGCCTTCAGTCCGTGCCGGGCCACGGCCTGCCCGACGACCTCGGCCACCGTGGTGTCCACGTACGCGGCCACCCGCCGCCCCCGCGCCAGCCGCTGACCCCGGTCCATGGCCCGCACGGTCGTGAACGTCCCGTCCGAGTTCACCTCGGTCTCCAGCGCCGTGACCTCACCGTCGAAGATCCCCAACCGGGTCCGGCGCCGCGCCACGGCCACCGACACGGTCACCGGCACCCCCACCGCGATCCCGGCCGAGGCCAGCAACCGGTGCGCGGGATCCCGGAACCGCAGCGTCGCCCCGGCGGGGAGCCCCACCATCGTCTCGACACACGCCTCGACCAACTGGTCGGCCCACTCCTCCCGCAGGGGCGAGCGGAAGGCCACGACCGGCTCCGCCGCGTACAGCCGCTCCGTCACCCGGCACCCCCCGTGACACGCTCCTCCAGCACCGGCAGCACCAGCACCGTGCCCACCGGCACCCGCGCCGGATCGTCCACGTCGTTCGCCCGGGCGATCTCCCGCCACCGCCCCGGATCCCCGTACGCCTGCCAGGCCAGGCCCGCCAGGCTGTCCCCGGCGACCACCAGATGCGTGTCCACCGGCCCGTCACCGCCCGACGTCGGATTCTGCCGGGGCACCGTCCCCCCGACCTCCTCCAGGGAGACGGCGCACTGGGCACGCAGCGGCGTCCCGTCGTGCCCGAACCGCGTGTACTCCGCGTCCACCCGCGTCACCAGGGCGAGAAACGCGGTCGTCCGCGCATGACCCCACGCCAGCCGCACCCATGGCGCGGAAGCCGGCTTCGACGCGGTGCTCCGCGCGGTCGGAGCACAGCAGTCGAGCAGCTTCTCCACCTGGTCCTGCACGCTCGGCCCCGGACCGGAGGCGTCCAGGAACACGTCCAGCGTCATCGTCCGCGGCTGCGCCCCCACGAACTGCGCCCGCGCCGCCTCCCCGTTGGACGGCGCCCGGCTGCGGTCCCAGACGGCCTGCTTGCCGACCCGCACCCGCTCCGGGTTGAACTGCAACTTGACCCGGCCGCGTTCGGGCCCCGGGGAGGTCCCCGCACCCGTCGGGGGATCGTAGATCACGAGGGCGGCGCGCACGGGTGCGCCGCCGAGCAGCTCGGACAGCATGCGTTCCTCTCCGACGGAATCGACTGACGGGAGCTCCTGACGGAATCGACTGACGGGTGGCGGTCAGACGGTGATGCCGAGGAACCCGTTGTGGGCGATCTCCAAGGTCTCGCGGGCCGCCTGCGACTGCTCGACGTCGAACCCCGGGCCGCTCCAGCGCACCGGCAGCACCCCGTCGAGCAGCCACCGCACGAGCGGTCTCCGGTCCGGGCCGAGCGCCACGAGCTGCCCGGGAAGCCGCATGGGCTCGACCATCTGCTGCTGCATCCACGCCCACACGAGCACGGTCTCCCGCGTCAGCGGCCTGCTGAGCACGACGTTGGTGTAGCGCAGCCGCGTCGGCAGTTGCCACACGTGCCCGTTCGTCCCGCCCTCCACTCGCTCCTCCACCTCCATGGCACAGCCCAGCCCCTCGCACGCCGTGAACGAACCGAGGGCGTGGATGCCGATGGACAACTGGAAGTGGGAACTGACGGCGAACGGCTGGTCGGTCATGGACGGACACTCCGGGGTCGGTCGTCGGGCGGCGGTCGTTCATCGGGGTACGGCGCTTCCCCACGCCCCACCGTCCGGCGGCGGCTCGGCCCGCGGCGGCCACTGCGGCCGGGCCCGGACCCGGCGCGTCCGCCGCTCCAGCTCCAGCGCGGGGAGCACGGCATCGGCCAGCAACCCGGCGTGCCGCAGGGCGACTTCCCGCGCGACGGCGAAGGCGTCCGGCGAGGGAGGGGCGGGGGGTGTGGCGGGCGGCCGGGGTGCGGGTGCGCGCGTCCCTCTGACGGCTTCGCCGGGGGGTGGGGTGGACGGCTGCGGAGCCGGGGGGCGCGTTCCCTGGAGGACTTCGCCGGGCGGTGGTGGCGGTGCCGACGGTGTGGGCGGGGGGAACGCGAAGGGCATGGCCGTGTCGGGCACACGGCTGATCGGGCGCCCGACGTGAAAGCGGGCGGCGGTTGGCGGCGGCGCGCCTTGGCCGGGTGGGGCGGGGGCGATTCCGGGTTCCGGGCGGATGACGGTTCGTTGGACAGCGCGTTCCTTGCCGTCCGGCGGCTTCGGGGGGAGGGCCGCGCTGGGGGAAGGCGGCGCCCCGGGTGGCACCACCCCGGACGGCGCCGTCCCGTACGGCGACGTCTCGGCGAGTCCCGGGGGCGGCTCGGGGGCGTCGGCCGGCCCTCGTATGCCGGACCGGGGGCCGTATCCCGCTGCCGGGCTCCACGGCGGCGTCACGACCGGATTCCGTCGCTCCTCGACGGGGCCGGGACGAGGGACGGGTCCGGCCTCTTTACCGACGCGCACGTACCCGCTCGTGGGGCCTTCGCCCACCGCACCGGCCTCCCGTGGACGTTCGACGCCGCCGAGCCGGGTGCCCGGGGCGGGCGCGTTCCCTGACCGGGGCCGGGGCCGTAAGGGTTCGGTCACCCCATCCGGCCCCTCCGTGGCAGGAGGCCCACCGGACACCACCACCTTCGCCACTGGCAGGGACACGGGCGCAACCCGGGGCACTACCACCTCCGCCACAGCCGGGGACCCGGGAACAACCCCGGGCACCACCACCTCCGCCACGGGCAGGCACACGGGCGCAGGCCCAGGCACAGCCCCCGGCTCTGTCACAGCCACGGGTGGCCCTGTCATGGCCCCAGGCCCCGCCACAGCCACGGATGTTCCCGCCACAGCCACAGGTGCCCCCGCCACAGCCCCCCGCGGCACCCCCACAGCCCCGGAGCCGTCGGAGCCGTCGGCGAACTGAGGCAGGGGCGCGACGGGCACGCCCCGGAGGATCCCCGCGCCCAGCGCCAGCGGCACGCCCCGTGGTAGGAGCCGGCTGCCCGCCGTGACGACCGGCGCGGGGCGCCACGCCGCGAGGCCCCGGCGGAAGGCCAGGGGCCCGTCGGCGGACGGCATCGGCAGGCGCAGCAGCCCGACGGGCGCGACCTCGCGCCAAGCCGCCGCGCGCGCGGCGCTCACCGGCCCTCCCCCGCCGTGCTGTTGATCCTGGCGATCTCACGCACCCAGGCGCGCCGCTCCTCGTGGGGGAGGGTGAGGATGTCCCCGTACGCCCAGTGGAAGTGGTAGGCGATGTAGGCGGTCTCCTCGCGGAGCCGGCGCGGCGGGTGCGTCATGTTTCCCCCAGGCGGCCGCCGGGCGCCGACGCGGGCAGCGCGAAGCTCGTGCCGCAGGAGGGGCAGGCGACGGCGCCGTGGCCGGTGTCCAGGCCGTTGATCCGCCGGTAGAAGTCCTGGAGGTAGGCGAGGTCCTGGGCGAAGAGCCGTTCCACCACGCCCGCGTGGATGTCGGTGACGGTCCCCAGCCGGGTGACGACCAGGCTCAGGAGGACGACTCCGAGGTAGGCGGGGTTCTCCCGGACGCGCTGGTCGATCAGGGGTGACAGTTCGTCACGGGCGGTGGCGAGCCGCATGGAACCCCGGCGGTGGACGGTGCCTGAGCCGTCCACATAGCCGTGGGGGAGCTCGAAGTCGAACTCCGTGCGCAGCGGCGATCCGTTCTCGGGCATGCGGGGCGGTATCCTCCCTCGGGCGTCCGAGCCGCGCCGCCCCCGGCCCCCGCCGGCGCGGGGACCGGGGACGTGCGGTCGAGCGGTGGGCGTGCGGCGGCGGTCAGGTGATGTTCTGCCGGAGGAGCAGACTCACCCAGGTGTCGTCCACCGACACCTCCACCGAGAAGTCGCCCTGCTTGTCCCCGGCCGTCAGCACGGGGGAGTCGGCGGAGCCGTCGGCCCCGCTGGGCACGTGGACGACGTCCGTTCCGCCGGGGAAGGACGCCATGTTCTCCCCGAGGATCCGGAACGTGACCTGGACGCCCTCGACCGTGTTGCCCTGGGCGTCCTCCACGATCACCTTCATCGGGTTGTCGAAGGACTTCCCCGGGGGCACGGTCTGCCCCGCGCCGGACACGTAGCGGACCCGGTCCGCCCTGCCCGGCTGGGGGTTGACGGTCAGCCGGGTGAAGGAGGCGACGGCGTCCGACTCCGTCCAGCGGGCGGTGACGGGGCAGGGGCCTTCCTGGAGCGGGGTGAGCAAGGAACTGGTGGCGAAGCCGAGTTGCTCGCTCTGGGAGCCGGTGTGCCTGATCTCGGTGTGCTCGCCGTTCTCGAAGACGCCGGCGCCCTCCTCGACGGAGAACTCGATCTTCTGCCCGCCCACCGGGGTGCCGTCGAGGAGCATCGCCTTGACCTCGAACGGCTTGGGGAAGTGCTGCCCGACGGTCGTCTTCTGGTCGTCGCCCGAGACCGCCGCGAGCCGGTGCCGGGACACGCGCTGCAGGGCCCTCCGTCCGGACAGCGCGATCCACAGCCGGCTGTCGCCGGACATGGTGAGCCCCGAGGGCCGTGAGCCCTGGCCCGTGGGGATCGTGGCGGCCCGGGTCTTGTCCGGCAGCACATAGCCGACGGCGTCGCCGGCGGTGCTCACGAACCAGAGGGTGCCGTCCGCCGTCGCCAGCATGTGGTTGGCCGCGAACGGCGTCTCGACGCGCGTGAGCGTGCCGTCGGCGACGGTGTACTTGAAGACGACCTTGTCCTTGGTGGCCACCCACACGACGTCGCCGGCCGGGGCGGCCGCGACGTCCCGGGGCTCCACGCCCAGGAGGATGGGGGAGCCGAAGGTGCCCGTGCTGGCGTCGTAGGGGATCAACGCCTTGCCCTTGGGGGAGGTCAGCCAATAGCGGGCCCGCTGCTGAGCCGCGATCGAGACGCCGTACAGGCCGTCGGGGTACATCATCGAGTACGAGACGCCGCCTCCGGAGTCGACGAAGGCCAGCTGGCCCCAGCTGATCAGCGGGGCGACGAGGCGGGGGCGCCCGTCCTTGTTCAGGCCCAGGGCCAGGGCGCGGCAGTCCGTCGCGCCGTTCAGCGCGTACACCTGGTACTGGCCGTCGGTCGTGCACCTGACGAAGGCCGAGGCCTTCTCGTCGGTGACGAACGTCCACGCCCCGTGGCCCGTCCACGTGACGAGGGAGTTGGCGGTGCCGGTGATCCCCGGGCCCGGACTGAAGACGGTGTTGCCCCAGGGGCTGCGGGGCTCGAAGTGGCCCATGACGCCCTGGGCGGTGACGAACCATACGTTCTGGTCGTCGTTGTTCCAGGCCACGTCGACGGCGGAGGCGTCGATGGGGAACGTGTCGGAATCGGTGAGGGGCGGCGGCGCTGCGGATGGCATGGGGATTCTCCTTCCGGCGGACTGGCACGGCACGGTCGGCTGGAACGGTCGGACTGGAACGGTCCGGGTGGCGCGGCGCGCGCCGCTAGTCCGACGTGACCGTCAGGGTCGTCGCCGCGTGCGGCTCGGTGCTGCCGAGGCCGACGCTGATGACCGCGTCCTCCTGGACATCGCCGGCGATCACGGCCGGCAGGGCGACCCGGCCCCGCTGGTCGGTGATGATCACACGCTCGTGGGTGCCGTCCTCGAAGGCCGCCCCCTCGGCGTCGATCCGGCAGGTGAGGGGGACGCCCGGCACGGGGCGCCCGTTCGCGACGTACTCGGCGATCAGCGGGTGGGCGACGTGGTCCTTCATGTGGACCTCCGACTCGCCCTGGGCCACGATCTGGGTACGGCCCAGGCGCGAGGGCGCCCCGTACGGGGGCGGGGGCACCGTGTAGCTGCCCACGGTCTTCTTGGTGGGGTTGGTGTACCAGAGCTTGCCGTCGGCGGCGACGCAGATTCCCTTGGCACCGCCGCCGTTGGGCAGCCGCACCAGGAAGCCGCCCGTGTTCAGCCGCGCGTCGAACTCGTGCAGCCCCTCGCTGGAGGCCACCCACAGCTCACCCGTCGGGCCGAGCGCCAGCTGCTGGGGAATGGCCGTGCCCAGGTCCGCCGTGCGCGCGGTGCCGGTGCTGAGATCGAAGCGGATGACCTGGTTGGGGTTGGTGGCGGTCAGCCATACCGCGGTCGTGTCCGCGATGACGTAGAAGGGTTTCTGGCCGCTCCGGAGCACCTCGATCCGCTCCCATGCCATCGCACCGGGGGAGCGGCGGTAGAGGCCGTTCTCGCTCCTGACCGGGTTGGTGGTCCGGTTCTGGCCCGTGGCCCAGTAGGTGTGGATCTTCCCGGTGGAGTCGGTGGTGACGGCCACGTCCCAGAGCCAGGTGCTCTGGCTGACCGGCATCCGGTCGATGGTGCCGTGGCTGGGGGTGAGAATGCCGACGTAACTGTGCTGGGGCTCGGCGAAGATGAGGCTGTACTCGTAGAGCGGGGTGCCGGGTTGTCCCACGTTGGTGGTCCGGAGCTTGATGCTCTCGGCCTTGGCGTCGGCCTCCAGCGGGAAGAACTGGACGGCGTTCATCCCCGTCGTCTCCATGATCACGATGGGGTCCTCCTGCGCCGGCGGTGCCGGAGCGGCGAACCAGACCCGTTGGAGACCGTCGGGATCCTTGATGATCCCGGCGCTGAGCTGCGGAATCATCGAATGGTTCACCACTTGCTGACTGTTTCCGGCATTGGGATTGACCCGGATGATGGCCTTGCTCGAGGTGGTCACCCAGAGGTACCTGGCGTTCCCCTGGGCCAGCGAGTGGGGTGTGAAGTTCCCGATCGAGTATTCCTGGATCGTTCCGGGCTCCGACACTGTGGTGTTCCCCCTCCGGTCCGTGTGACGGTCGCCTGAACACGTCGGGCCCGCGCGACAGCGCATGACGGTGGAACGCGACAGCGCATGACGGTGAGAGCGGCAGGATCCGGTGGCTCGCGCGGGGGCGGCGTTCGGCTCGTCGAGACTATGCCGTCAGCACTACCGTCGACACCCGGGCGAACCGGCCACCTGGAGCCCGTGCCCACGGCTTCCGGACAAGGGGTGGGGTCACCTGGCCCGCAGTGGCGCAGGACCTGCGGAGCGGGGGGATCCGGTGCCCCGTGTTCCGCACCGCGGGCCCGGCGGCTCCGGGCGCACTCATGGCTGTCAAGAGCGCGCGCACTCCGTCACCGCGACAGGACAGTATGGCCGGAATTCAGCCGAGAACCGTTTTTCTGCCCGAACGGGAATCACTCGATGGCGAAAAAAGAACATCCCATGATTGGTCCGGACTTTGCGGTTGATTATGGGGCGGGTGGGGCGGGGTGAGCGCACCCCCGGTCGACGCGACAACCCCCGGAGGGAGGCGCACGCTGGAGAGAGACCCACGCCAAGACGGACCCACGGCGAGACGACACCAACGGGAAGTCCCATGCGAGCGACACTGATCTACGGCGCCGGTGACATCCGGGTCGAGAACGTACCCGACCCCCGTATCCAGGACCCCACGGACGCCGTGGTGCGCGTCGTGCGCTCGTGCGTCTGCGGCAGCGACCTGTGGCCCTACGGCTCCAGACCGGCCACGGAGGAGGGCGAACGCATCGGCCACGAATTCCTCGGCGTCGTGGAGGAGACCGGCCCTGAGGTCACCGCACCGAAGGCCGGCGACCTCGTGGTCGCACCCTTCGCCTACGCCGACAACACCTGCCGGTTCTGCGCGGAGGGCCTCCACACCTCCTGCCCGCGCGGCGGTTACTGGGGCCAGAACGGCGTGGACGGCGGCCAGGGCGAAGCCGTACGCAGCCCCTGGGCCCAGGGCACCCTGGTCAAACTGCCCGTCGGCGAGGACTCCGCCCTGCTGCCCTCGCTGCTCACCCTCTCCGACGTCTTCTGCACCGGCCACCACTGCGCCGTCACGGCCGGGGTCGACGCCCGGACGACGGTGACGGTCATCGGCGACGGCGCCGTCGGCCTGTCGGCGGTGCTGGCGGCCAGGCGGCTCGGCGCCGAACGGATCCTGCTGATGGGCCGCCACGAGGCCCGCACCGCCCTCGGCCGCGACTTCGGGGCCACCGACGTGATCCCCGAACGCGGCGACGAAGGCGTCGCGCGCGTAAGGGAGTTGACCGACGGTGAGGGCACCCACGCAGTGCTGGAGTGCGTCGGCACCAAGCCCGCGCTCACCACGGCACTCGCGGTGGTGCGCGACGGCGGAGTGGTCAGCAGGGTCGGGGTGCCGCAGTACGAGGAGGGACCGGCCGGGTACGAGATGTTCAGCCGCAACGTCACCCTCACCGGCGGTGTCGCGCCCGCCCGCGCCTACATCGAGGAGCTGCTCCCCGACGTCCTCGACGGCACGATCGAACCCGGCAGGGTCTTCGACCGCACCGTGGGCCTGGACGGCGTCCCGGACGGCTACCGCGCCATGGCGGACCGCGAGGCCCTGAAAGTGCTCATCGCACCCTGAACCGGCCCCGCGCCGCCGCCTACCCCGGAACCCGGGGGCTCACGAACATGCGGATGTCGTCGGCCGCCCAGAGCACGAACCGTTCGATCGGCCTCACCTCGTGCCCCGGCACGGGCCGGAACCGGAACCGCTTGAGCAGCACCGCCAGGACCAGCTCGGCCTCGACCATGGCCAGCCCCGCGCCCTCGCAACCGCGCGGCCCGAGCCCGAAGGGGATGTAGGCCAGCCGCGGCCGCTTGGCCACCTCCTCCGGCGTGAACCGCTCGGGCACGAACTGCTCGGGCTCCGGCCAGTAGTCGGGGTTCATGTGGACCGCCCAGAACGGATAGAAGACCGTTGCCCCGGCCGGTATCTCGTACTCGCCCAGGACCAGGGCCTCGGTCGTCTCCCGCGCGCCGTACGGGCCCGGAGGGTACAGCCGCATCGCCTCCTTGAGGACCATCTCCAGGTACGTGAGCCGCCGCAGGTCGGCGTACCCGGGTGCCGCGCGGTCGCCCAGGACGCGGTCGAGTTCCTCGGCGACGCGTTCGGCCACCTCCGGGTGCCGGCCCAGCAGATGCAGGGTCCACGACACGGCCACGCCGGTCGTGTGATGGGCCGCCAGCATCGTCATCATGACGGTGTCGCGAATCCGCGCGGGCCGCTCACCGGCGTCGACGAGCGCCCCGACCAGATCGCTCCGGTCCACCCGGCCGCCCGCGCGCCGCGCCGCGACCACCCGGTCGACCACCGCGCGCAGATGGGCGAGAGCCTCCTCCGCGCGCCCGGCACGCCCCTCTGTGCCTTCCACGGCCGGCGCCCGGTACAGCCGTCCCAGGTATTCGGTGAGCACCTCCTCGAAGGCGGTGACGACCCGGTCGGGATCCTCGACGTCGCCGCCCAGCGCGTACGCGCAGATCATCCGCAGTGACAGCGCGGTGAGGTCCTTCTGCGGCTCGACGGGCCCACGGCCGGCCCGCTCGGCCCAGCGGCCGGCGACCTCCGTCGTCAGCGCGGTGAACCGCGCGAAGTGCCGCTCGTGGGAAGGACGCCCGGCCAGCACCGACAACAGCAGACGCCGCCACGGCGTGTGCTCGCCGGCCGGCAGCACCTGAAGGTTCCCCGCCTCGCACAGCGGCGCGAGGAACTCGAACAGCCGCTCGGGACGCTTGTCGATGTGAGCCGTCGCCTCCAGCAGCACGGGGTCGGCGACCGACACGGCCGTCTCCGCGCCGGGAAGCTGGAACCGTACGACGGGTCCGTACTCGGCGTGCAGCCGCAACTGATAGACGTGCAGTCCGCCCGCCGCCGCCACGGCGCCCACGCCGCCGTCCGCCCGGGGCTCGGGACCAGGGATGCGCATGACCACTGCTTCCTCTCCTTCCCTCCGACAGACCGATTCACGGGGCGCCGCGCGCGAACCGCAAGACCACGACCGGCCACGAAGCGTGGCCCGGCGTACCTGCCCGCCGTACCTGAATGGATGCCGTCGCGGGGCGCGGGGCCGGAGCGCCGGTGATCCTTGCGGCAGGAGCACCCGCCCCAGCCAGAAGCCGGAGCCGCCGTGCCGATCTCCCCGCCCCCGCCCCGCCCCTCACGCCGCCGGCTCCGGCACCTGGCCACCGCCGCGGCGGCGACCCTCGTCGCACTGCTGCTGACGGCCTGCGGCGGCCCCGAACCGGGCGCGTCGACGGCGAGCGGCGGCGCCTCCCGGGCGTCGAACGTGCCCCTGACCTACCTGCCGGCGGGCAGTGCCGGCGGCAGACTGAGCGTGCCCAGGCTCCAGGCCACCGTCCGCATCGGGTCACGGCTGGCGAACCTGCTGGTGGACACGGGATCCACCGGGCTGAAAGTGCTCGCCTCCGCCGTCGGTGACGACGCGACCCCCACCGGCGCCACCGGAAGCAGCAGCTTCCTCAGCGGGCTGAAGATCAGCGGCAGGGAGGCCCGGGCCACCCTCCGGCTCGGCACCGCCACCGCCGGCAACCAGACCATCCTGCTCGTCGACTCCCTCGGATGCGTCGACCAGGCCCCCGACTGCGCGGCGGCGCACGGCGGCACACCGGAGGAGTTCGGCGGCGTCTTCGACGGCATCCTCGGCATCGGCATGGCCGAACGCGACCAAGGCGTCAAGGGCTGCTGCGCCAACCCCATGTCCGGCCTCACCGGTGACGGATCCTTCATCGTCCACTTCGACGAGGAGCACCCCCAGCTCCGGCTCAACCCGCCGCCCGGGACCGTGGCGCGGTTCCGGACCGCCGACCTGAAACGGACGGTCACCGCGCGACCCCGGCCCGGCGCCACCCCGACCGCACTGACCTCCTGGGACCCCGCCCCCATGGAGGCGTGCCTGACCGTGACCGGCGTCCTGGACCACGAGTGCGCACCCGTCGTCTTCGACACCGGCACCCCCACCCTCGCCCTGGAGGCACCCCGCCCGGCCGGGCCCGCCCTCGGCACGCTGCTCCCGGGCGGCGTCGTGGACACCTACGGCCGGCAGGTCGCTCTCACGGTCAGATCGGCAGACTGGACCTGGACCTACCGGATGCCCACCAAGGAGGCCCTCAGCCAGCCGCTGAACGCCTTGAGCACCCCCCTGCTCAGCTACGGCAGACAGGAACCGGCAGTGATCATCGCAGGGCTACCCGCCTTCACCAAGGTCGACGTCCTCTACGACCTGCGCGGCGGCCGCACCGGACTGGCACCCCGCTGACCCGGCAGGACCCGGCGGGACCCGGCAGGACCCTTCCCCAAATCCAAGGACGAACCGGCCGGCGCGTGCTAGGTTCGAGGGGTTTCCGCTGGTCAAGTGTGAGGATGAAAGGGAGGTGGGGTCGATGACCGTGCTCATGGCCACTGCACAGCGCAGCGCCCGGATCGCCCTCACGTCCCGGGCGACGGCCTGACCCGGCCCTCCGCCTCGCCGGGAGCGTGAGCTCGCGAGGCCGTCCTCCCGTAGAAACCCCCACACGAAACGGATTCTCGTTCCGTCATGCGTATCCACGACCAGTGGCACACCCGCGCCGAGACCGGCGCCGACATTCCCGCCATCCGTGAGATCAACCTCACCGCGTTCGGCACCCCGGACGAGGCCGACCTCGTCGACGCCCTGCGCGCCGACCCGTCCTGGATCGACGGCCTGTCCATCGTCGCCACCGACGAGGGCGGCGAACCCGTCGGTCACGCGCTGCTGACGCGCTGCCACATCGACGACACCCCAGCCCTGTGCCTGGCCCCCGTCGCCGTGCGGCCCGGGCTGCAGAGGAGCGGCGCCGGATCGGCTGCCGTCCGCGCCGCGCTGCGGGCGGCCGGGGAGATGGGCGAGCGCTACGTCGTCGTCCTCGGGCACCCGGCGTACTACCCGCGCTTCGGCTTCGGGCGCGCCTCGGCCCATGGCATCGGCCTGACCATCGACGTGCCCGACGAGGCGCTGATGGCCCTCGCCCTGGACGACGCCCACCCGCTGCCGGCGGGCACCGTCCGCTATGCGGCGCCCTTCGGTATCTGAGGGCCTGACCAAGGGCCCGCGGTCCCAAGGTCCCGGCCCAAGGGCCCGGTCGGCTGTGACGGGATGCTCGGGAACCCCGCACGGCCGGCCGTCTACCCTCGAAGCAGGGGCCGGTTCCGCTCGCGTCCCGTCCCCGCACTCCCCGTGACGGGACGGCCGCGCCACGCGTCAGGCCCGGGGAAACATCATCATTCTGTGACAGCCGGAACCCGCTGCCGGACGGGCCCACTCCTTACAGATGTCACAGCAATCCAGCAGCATCCGCGCCCTTGTCGCCACCGCAGTAAGGATTTCCGATGTCGTACCAGTCGCCCACCACCTACCAGGCCCGGCGCCGTCCCTCCCGCGCCAAACGCTGGGTGATCGCTGGGGCGTCCGTCGTCACGCTCGGGCTCATCGCCTGGCCGGTGATGTCCTACTACGAGATACCCCCGTTCACGGACAAGGGCGACGCGATCTCCTTCGGCGGGTCGGGCGACGGCAAGAACGGCGACCAGGCGCCCGGCTCCAAGGCCCAGATGCCCCTCGGCCCCAGCGCCGGCTTCAAGATCTCCGGCACCGTTCCCGAGGACGGCACCAAGATCGCCGTCACCACCTACAAGGGCAAGAAGTCCGGCTTCGAAGGCAAGGTCTGGGTCTGGGCCCCGAAGGAGTACGACGACCCGAAGTACGCCAAGAGCGGCTTCCCCGTCCTCATCGCCCTCCCCGGCGGCGCCGGGTACCCCAACAACTACTGGATGGGCACCGACCTGAAGCTCGAGGCGTCCATCTCCAAGTGGGCCCAGGAAGGCAAGAGCCTCCCCTTCATCATCGCCATGCCGGTCCTCAACCCCGAGAACCACGACAAGGACCCCAAGGACCCCAAGGCCGGGCTCTACTGGGACGGCAGCGACATCCCCGGCCAGCCCAAGATGGGCACCTGGCTCACCGAGGACGTTCCCCAGCTCATCAAGGAGAACTTCCGCACCATCAAGTCGCGTGACGGCTGGGCCTTCATGGGTTCCTCGACCGGCGCCTCCGCGGGCCTGAAGTCGGTCCTCCAGAAGCCCGACCAGTTCAAGGCCGTCATCGCCTCCGGCCCCGACATCGTCCCCGACTCCCGCCTGTGGGCCGGCCACGAGAAGGAGAAGGCCGACAACAACTCCGACGTCCTCGCCCAGCGCCTCATCGCTAAGAAGGGCCCCGAGGTCTACCTCGCCTTCCAGGTCGGCTCCAACGAACCGGTCAAGCCCCCCATCGACCGCTTCCTCGCCAAGTACGGCGACAACAAGGGCCCGATCAAGACCAAGTACCGGATCAACGTCGGCGGCGAGCACAACGCGGCCTCCTACGTCCCCAACATGGAGGCCGGGGGCCTCATCCAGTGGGTGAGCGAGCACATGCAGGGCCCGACGACCTGACCCGCGCACCGGTGCCGACATGCACGCCGAGCGGATGCGTGTGAGGCTGCTGGGGGCGAAGCCGCCCACCGCCCGTCTCGTCGAGGAGTGAGCACGGCATGGACAGCAGCAGGAAGCGCGACCCGTACCGCGACAACGGCGACTACGTCGAGGACATGACGGAGGAGACGCTGGGGCAGCGCGAGCAGTCCCGGCAGAGCATGCAGGGCGGGCAGCAGGACGAGCGGAGCCGGCGGCTGAACGACGACCTGAACGATGCCCTGAACGACGACCGGGACGACCTCGACGACATCCCGTAACCCCCCCCGGCCGGTCCGGAGCGCCCTGGCGCGGCGCCGGCCGGGGGCGGGCCCCCCGTCGTGGCGGCACCCGTCAGGAGGCCACCGGGCAGCCGTCAGGAAGGCAGGTGCCCCAGCCCTCCGGACGCCAGCCTCCCGAAAGGCGGGCCGTCCTTGGTGGCCGCCTTCGCGGTCTCGCCGACGGCCTCGCCCGCCGACCCCGCCGCGCGGCCGACGGTCTGCTGGACGGCGGACGTCGACGACTTCACGGCCGTACCGCCCGTCCGGCCGGCAGCGGGGACCACCCTGCCGACGGCACCGCCCCCGGCGTCGCCGATCACCCTCGTCGACTTCTGGGCGGCCTCGTCCACCGCCGACCCCAGATTGCCGGGATCGGCCATGGTGACGCCCTTCAGGTCGAGCCCGGTGGGCAGCGGGGCGGCGTACGCGGTGGCCCCCGGCCCGACGGCACCCGCGCCCAGGGCGGCCATGGCCAGGGCGGCCGTCGCAAGGACTCGTCGCATCATGACTCCTTCGATCGTCGACGGAAGAGCCTCCACGACAAGAACGAGCAGGAGACGACACCGGACACGTCACAGGGGCAGGCCGGGAGTCCATTCCCTCCACCACAGTAAAGAACGGCGTCCGGTCATTCGATCACCCCGGCCGGCCGCCGGTGCGGTGCCGGACCCAGACGTTGGGCTCGACGTAGACCGCCCGGTCGTGCGCGATGTCGCAGCGCACGGGGGTGAGCGCGCCCGGCACCTCGACGTCGCCGTCGCGGTCGAAGGGCAGACCGGTCCACCGCCGCCACTCGGCCAGGGAGCCGCTGACCGTCATCGACGCCGGAGCGACCTTCTCGATGACTCCACCGGCCCTGACGTGCACCCGCAGCCACGGGTCGGCCGGCAGGCCGTCGTCGCGCCGCCGGAGCGCGTAGTCGGCCATCGGGACGCGCGGCTCCAGATGCTTGGCCGTGGGCCGCACGGGAGCCAGGAGCACGTCGTGGCCCTGCCGGCCGACGGCCTCCCGCATCGCGGTGAGCATGCGGGAGGACAGGCCGCGGCCGAGGTGCTCCCTGTCCACGGTTATCTCCAGCGCGCTCGCCGTCGTGGGGGCGACGCCGTGCCGCCGGTCGTCGGACGCCCACACCAGGACGCGGTCCCACCCCTGGTCCGGCGTCTCCTCGCGCCCGTCGAGCGAGGCATTGAAGGGCACGCTCAGCCCGCGCGCCACGACACGGTCGCCGTCCGCCGCGTCCGTCGCCACGACGCAGTAGTCCGGAAAGTCCTCGGGCACCCGGCCCAACAGGGCGCCCACCACCGGCTCGTGGGCGGTGAAGGCCGGCCAGGTGTCGTCGATCTCGTAGATCCTGGGAATCAGCTCCGGGCGCTCGGCGAGTGTCGTGATCGTGATGCTGTCGATGTCTCTCACGGCAGCGCACCCTGTCACAGGGGCGACCCGCCGTGCCAGCGAATTCACCGCCGTCGTCCCTCCGGTCCTTGCGGGTCGCGCGGCCGGCCGCCGATGACGGTGACGGCCTCGGCGGCGGTCCGGCAGCCGTGCCCCGCGGCCTCGACCGGGTCGTGGCCCGCGAGACGGGCCGCGAGGAAACCGCCGGTGAAGGCGTCACCCGCACCCGTGGTGTCCACGGCCGTCGCGGGCCGGGCCGGCACACGGGCGACGACCGTGCCCGATGCCGCCACCAGCGCGCCCCGCGCGCCCCTCGTCGACACCACGAGCGGAAAGCGCCGGCTCAGCTCGGCCGCAGCGTCGGCCGACCCGGAACGCCCCGTGAGCAGCGCCGCCTCGTGGTGACTGGGCAGGAGGACGTCCGCTCCGGCGATCGCCGCGAGGAAACGGTCCGTACCGAAGGCGGCGATGAAACCCGCCGACGCCGGGTCGATACTCACCGGTATGGAACGGGCGCGGGCCGCGTCCATCGCCAGCCGGGCCGCCGCGCGGCTGGCATCGGCGAAGAAGAGATAGCCGGACACATGCAGATGACCGACCCCGGCGAGCAGTTCGCCGTCCCAGTCGGCGGTGGACAGACGCAACACCGCGCCGCTGTCGGTGAGGAACGTCCGCTCGCCGTCGGCGCCGACCAGGCAGACGACCGTGCCGGTCGGCGCGGCGGGATCGGCCACCAGACGCGGCCGGACCCCGGCCGCGCGGAGCGCGCGCTCGTGCGCGTCCACCTCGTCCGCGCCCACCCGGGCCAGGATGCGGACGTCCTCGGCGCCCGAACGGGCCGCCCAGCAGGCCACGTTGGCCCCCGCGCCGCCGGGCAGGGTGGCGATATCGGCCGCCGTGTCGGTCGCGGTCGCGAGCGGCGAGCGGTGGCGGGCGACGATGTCGGTCACCACGTCGCCGACGACGAGCAGCCCTTTGGACCCGCCGCCCGTCACGCGGCGTACGCCTTGGCGATCTCGGCCGCCAGCCGGACATTGCCGCGCACCGCCGCCACGTTGGCCTCCAAGGACGCGCCGTCGGTGTGCCGGACGAGGTGGTCGAGGAGGAACGGGGTGACCGCCTGCCCGGTGACGCCCTCCCGCGCGCACGCCGCCAGCGCCCCGGCCAGCACCCGGTCGTGCAGCGCCGGGTCCAGCTGCTGATCCACGGGGACGGGGTTCGCGACGACGAGAGCCGAGGGCGGGCCACCCAGCACGTCCTGGGCGCGCAGCACGTCCGCCACCTCCGCCGCCGTTTCGACCGTCCAGTCGACCGGCACGCCGGAGCCGGTGAGGTAGAAGCCGGGGAACTCCGCGGTCCGGAAACCCAGCACCCCCACGCCCAGCGTCTCAAGGCGCTGCAATGTCGCGGGCACGTCCAGGACCGACTTCACCCCCGCGCACACCACCGCGATCCGGGTCCGCGAGAGCAGGCGCAGATCGGCGGACTCGTCCTGCGTCTGTGCCCACTCGCGGTGGACGCCGCCCAGACCGCCCGTCGCGAACACACGGATCCCGGCCCGTGCCGCGAGGAACGCCGTCCCCGACACCGTCGTCGCCCCGCTGGCCCCCACCGCCACGGCCGGCGCCAGATCGCGGCTCCCCAGCTTGCGCAGCCCGTCCTCGCCCGCCACCCGCGCCAGTCGTGCCTTGTCCAGGCCGACGTGCGGTCGCCCGTCCAGCACCGCGACGGTCGCGGGTACGGCACCACCGGCCCGTACGAGCTCCTCCAGCTCCTCCGCCACCCGCAGGTTCCGCGGCCGGGGCAGCCCGTGCGAGATGATCGTCGACTCCAGGGCCACCACCGGCCGGCCGCGGTCCAGCGCCTCCCGGACCTCGTCCGAGACGACCAGCGGTTCCCGAGCCGATTCCTCCGCCATCGCAGCCCCTTCCGCCACACCCCGCGCGCTACCGCGCACCGGCCTCCTGGTCGCCAAGACCGTTCCCAGCCCGGCGGCAGCGGAAGCCTCCCGGGGCGGAGGGAGACCGGAACCGTCACTTCACCTTGTACTCGCACATCTTGTCGGACTTGCCGTCCTGGTTGTCCGCGACCTTCTTGCCGTCGACGGTGATGACGCAGGGCGCCGCGTGCAGCATGCCGTCAGGGCCGTGAACGGAGCCGGGGACGACCGACACCAACAGGCCCACCTTCTTCTCGGCGTCCGTCGTCAAGGTGATGGTCGAGGTCTTCTTCCAGGGCAGCTGCACCTGTTCCATCTTGTTGGTGTCCAGGTTGTAGTAGACCGACGTCGTTTCGCTGCCGAGGACTTCCAGCGTCACCTCGTGCTTGACCTCGCCGCTCCCGCCTTCCGCCTTCGGCTGCGCGGAGGTCGCGGGCTTGTCGGCGGCCGCCGGGCCGCTGCCGTCGCTGCCGCATCCCGTCAGCAGCGTCGCGGTCAGGGCGAGAGCCGCACCGGTGATGAACTTGCGCAATGTTTCCTCCTGGTCGGACAAGTGAACGATCTTAGTGGTGTGCGGGTGCCGGCCCTGTCCACCACGTCGAGTCCGACCGGGGAGCGGTACGTCACGGACGGCCGTCGTCGCGCTTCTCCCGTCGCGCGGCCAGGACGTCGTCGATGACGAACGGGACCAGACCGAGCGGCGGACCGGGCGGCGGCCTGCGGAGAGACGCGGCGATCTTGTCGTTGATCTCGCGGACGATCCCGCGCGCCTCCTCCTCGCTCCGGGCCGCCACCGCCGCCGCCAGGGCGTCCTCCGCCTCCTTGCGCAACGCCAGCGTCGGCGGCAGGAACGAGATGTTCTCGCGGCGCATCTTCTCCTTGACCCACCAGTCCTCGTCGTAGGGCCGGTCGATGCCCGCCAGCGGCCGGCCGAAGCCCGGCAGGTCGCGGAAGTCGCCGCGCTCCTCGGCTTCCCGGATCTGCTTGTCCGCCCACGACTCGAAGTCCGACACACGGGGTTTACGTTCGGTCACAGTCCGCTCCTCCCGGCCGCGGCGCCCCCGCCCGCGACCCGTGTCCGGCACACCGCCTGTCACCCCAAGGATCCCAGACGCGTCGCGGGAACGGGCCTCGGCGCCCGCACGCCCGGCCGTAGGGTGACGGCGTGAGGAGACACATCACGTTCGATCGCCTCCACAACTTCCGGGACCTCGGCGGCTACCCGGCCGCCGACGGGCGCACGGTCCGGTGGGGCAGGCTGTTCCGCTCGGACTCACTGGGCAAGCTGCGCGACCAGGACTGGGACCGCTTCCTCGCGCTGGGCGTCCGCACCGTGATCGACCTCAGACACCCCTGGGAGGCCGAACGCAGCGGACGCGTCCCGCACCACCCCTCGCTCGCCTACCACAACCTGAGCATCGAGCACCGCCCGTACGACCAGGCCGCCTTGGGCCCCGATGTCGAACCCGCCCGCTACCTCGCCGACCGATACGCCGAAGTGGCACACGACGGCGTCGAGGAGCTCCGCCGCGCCCTGGAGATCGTCGCCGGTGACACCGGACCGCTCGTCTTCCACTGCCACTCCGGCAAGGACCGCACCGGCCTGCTCGCCATGCTGGTGCTCGCCCTGATCGGCGTGCGCGAGGACGACATCGTCGCCGACTTCGCCCTCACCGGGCTGGCTACTGAACACCTGGTCGCCGAATGGCATGCCGGCTATCCGCATCTGACGCTCAGATGGCCCGCCTACGGCCGCGCGCCGGCCGGGATCATGCGCCTCTTCATGGCCGAACTGACCGCGCGGTACGGGTCGGTCCGGGGCTACGCCGGGCAGCGGCTCGGTGTCGACGACGACCTGGTGGCGGCGCTTCGCGGACAGCTCCTGACACCCTGAGCGGCCCGGCCTCCGGTGTCGCCGACGGCGCCGCGGCGGCCGGATGCGCGCCCCGCGCCCCCGTGTGAACCTGAAATTGTGGCGGAAGTCCGATGTGAGAGGGGGCCCGCCATGGTCGGACTGCCGAAATGGGGAAACAAGGAATCCCGCGCCGCCGAACACGAGCGGAAGCAGCGGGAAAAGCGGGAAAAGAAGGAAAGGGCGGCGGTAGAAGCCGGGAAGGAAGCGGAGGAGACGACGCGGAGTGTCTACAAGCCCGCGCCCGAGCAGGACGTCCTCGGCTGGGGCCACCGCGGGGAGTCGTCCCCCAGCAGTGATCCGCCCGAATGACGCGAGCCACCTGCCCGGCAGGGCAGGTGGCTCCCGTCGTCATCGACGTCGTCAGTGACTCATACGAGTTCGAGTCGCGGTTCCGGTAGCCGCGCCGGCGCGGCCTTCGGCTCCCACGACCTGGTGGTCCGCACGTAGCCGTAGATCACCGAGGCCATCGCCAGGACGAGGAGCGGTCCGGCCAGCCACGGATGCTCGGCCATCTCCACCGGCAGATAGCGGTAGGACAGCAGGAGCGCGGTGAAGACCGTCGCGCCGTAGGCGACCAGCCGGGTTCCCGACCGGTCCCAGCCGCGGTCGAGCGAGCGCAGGCCCGCCTCGATCGTGAGCGAGAACACCACACCGGCGATCAGGTCCGCGCCGTAGTGGTAGCCGAATCCCAGGGTCGCGCTGAGCGTGGCGATCAGCCAGAACGTTCCCGCGTACCGGAGGGCTCGCGGGCCCTTGCGGGAATGAATGAAGATCGCGGTGGCCCACGCCGTGTGGAGGCTGGGCATGCAGTTGCGCGGGGTGATCCCGTCGTACGGCACCGGGTGCGGGGCACCGATCGGCGGGGGAGTGTGCGGCCACAGGTCGGCCACCGCCCATTGCAGGCCGCCGGTGCCGGAGGTGCCCGGACCGTACGTGAAGATCGGCCCGACCACCGGGAAGATCATGTAGACGGCCGGCCCGAGGAGGCCGATCACCAGGAAGGTGCGCACCAGGTGGTGGCTCGGGAAGCGCCGCTCGGCCGCCACGTTCCGCAGCTGGTACAGCGCGACGGCGACCGCCGCCACCGCGAGCTGGGCGTAGACCAGGTCGAGGACGTGGACGCCGACCGGGCCGGTGGCCTTGAGAAGCCGGCCCGCCAGCCACGACGGGTTGCCCAGCGCGTGATCGGCGGTCGCCACGTACTGGTCGAGCACCGTCGGGCGGGTCTTCGACGTGATGAGCAGCCACGTGTCGCCGGTCTTGCGACCGGCCACCAGCAGCAGGCCCAGCCCGACGCCCTGCAGCAGCAGGACGCGCTCCCGGCCGGTGCGGCGCGTGACGGCGATGACGGCGCAGCCCAGCATCACCCACAACGCGCCGTTGCCGAAGTAACGGCCGTCGGACATGTCGGCGCCGACCGCCCACCGCACCAGCACGAAGACGACGTCGATGCCGACCGCGGCACCGGCCGCGATGAACCGCTGCCGCCAGGTGAGCACCACCATCATCAACGCCAGACCGCCGTACAGCGGCCCCGGCTTGGGGGCGAAAATCACCTCTTTCGCCTGATTGGTGATCGGCCCCGGTACACCGGCGCAGCGACGGGCGACGATCTCCAGCGCGATGAGGAATCCAAGGGCCACCACACCCGCCGTGGCCCACAGGATCACCCGTGGCCGACGCCACGCGGCGAACTCACTTCTGTGGTTTATAGATATCAATTGTTTGGCCGATTTGTTAGACGTTGGGTAAAGCGGTCACTCTTCGTGCCGGACAGCGTGGCCTTCCGGTGCGGGACGGGCGAGGGGGCGCTCGTCGAGAGTCCGATCATGCCATTGGTGCGATACGGGTGGCTTCGCCGGTCATGGCCCGTACGCGGGCCGGCCGCCGCCCGACGGCTCCCACCACGCCCTTGACCTGTGCCGACAGCCCCCGGCGGAACCCTCCGCGCCCACCGCCGGGACCATTGCCCAGGGCCGGGGCCCGTGCCATTCTGACGGCGTGACGGTGGGCCCCCGGGCGAGCTACCAGTCGATCGCCACGCGGATCCTCGGGGCCGAGCGCTCCGCGTGGAGCATGAGGAACGGCGAGACGTGGTGCGAGCTCGCGCCACCGGGGTACCGCCCCCGGCGACAGGGCTGGAAACTCCACGTGTCGGCGACCGTCGCATCGGCCCACCAGGTGCTGGAGCACGCGGCCCGCGTCCTCGTGGCGCACGGCTGCGCGTTCAAATTCGCCGTGTCGCCGCGCGTCACCGCCGACCTCACCTCGGTACGGGCCCCCAGGCCGCACTCCGGCAAGTTCCTCACCGCCTACCCCGCCGACGACGAGCAGCTGCGCACCCTCGCCGAGGAGCTGCACCGGGCCACCCTCGGACTCGCCGGCCCCGTGATCCTCTCGGACCGGCGGTACCGCCCCGGCAGCCTGGTCCACTACCGCTACGGCTGCTTCTCCCCGCCGCGCGAGCTCGACGACGAAGGCTTCTACCGCGGGCGGCTCCGGGCACCCGACGGAACGTACGTCACCGACGAACGCAACCCCTGGTTCTCCCCCCCCGCCTGGGCCCGCCCGCCCTTCGACGACGTCCCCGAACGCCCCCGCTCCCGGGGCGGCCCCGTCCTCCTCGCCGACCGCTACCTCGTCCACGAGGCGATCCGCCACTCCAACCGCGGCGGCGTCTACCGCGCCCGGGACCGCCACACCGGCCGGGACGTCCTCCTGAAGGAGGCCCGGCCGCACGTCGGAGCCCAGCCCGGCGGGACCGACGCCCGGGACCGGCTGCGGCACGAGGCCGAGGTGCTGTCCCTGCTGGCCCCGCACGGCGTCGCGCCCGCCCCGCACGGCGTCTTCGAGGCCGGGGGACACGTCTTCCTCGCCGAGGACCTGATCGACGGCGAGAACCTCCAGCAGTGGTCGGCCGACAGGGCCTCGCGCCACGGCGGCCGGCTACCGGTCGCGGACGCCTGGCGGCTCGCGCGCGACCTCACCCGCCTGGTCGGCGTGGTGCACGCGGCGGGATTCGTGCTCCGCGACCTCAAGCCGACCAACGTCCTCGTGCGGCCCGACGGCACGCCCGTCCTCGTCGACCTGGAAGGGGCCGTACGCACCGGTGACACGGCCCCCGTGCTGGGCACCCAGGGCTTCACCGCGCCCGAACACCTCTCCCGGACGGAGGCCGGTCCCGCACCGGGCCCCGAGGCCGACTGCTACAGCCTGGGCGTCACCCTGCTGCACGCCACCGCCGGCATCAACCCCGTCCTCGCCCCGGACACCCCGCCCGCGCGCCCGCCCGGCGAACGCCTCGCGACGCTCGTGGCGGCCGCCGCCCCGGACTGCCCCGCCCTCCGCGCCCTGGCGCCCCTCGTCCTCGGCCTCACCGCCGACCCACCGGCCCGCCTGCCACTGGAGGCGGCGACCGCCTTCCTACGAGCCGAACCGGCCGCCCCGCCCCCAACCCCGTCGCCCGCCCTCACCGGCCCCGCCCTCGACCGTCTGCTCGGCGACGGCCTCGCCCACATCGCCGCGACCGTCGACCCCGACCCCACCGCCGCGCACCTGTGGCCCAGGCCCGCCTCCCTGCCCGAGGGCGACCCCTGCAACCTCCAGCAGGGAGCGGCGGGCGTCCTCGCCGTACTCGACAAAGCCGTCCGCACCGGTGAGGCTCCCGCCCTCGCACCCCTGCTCAGGACGGCCGCCCACTGGATCGACGCGCGACTCGCCCTGCCCGGCCGGATCCTGCCCGGGCTCTACTTCGGCCGCTCCGGCACCGTCTGGGCGCTGCACGACGCGGCACGCACACTCGACGACCCCGGCCTCGCGGCCCGCGCCCGGCAGTACGCCCTCGACATCCCCCTGGACCGTGCCGACCCGGACATCTGCCACGGCCTCTCCGGCGCCGGGCTCGCCCAGCTGCGCCTGTGGCGCACCACGGGCGACGAGCGCTTCGCCGAACGGGCGTCCGCCTGCGCGGACAGCGTGATCCGCCTCACCGGCGAGGCCGACCGGGCCGGCGGGGGAGTGGACTGGCCGCTCGGCCCGCCGCACCGCCGCGAACTCGCCGGTTCCGGTTCGTACGGCTTCGGCCACGGCGTCGCGGGCCACGCCGCGTTCCTGCTCGCCGCCGGCGGCGAGCTCGACCGCCCGGAACTCGTCGACATCGCGATCGGCGGCGGCTACGCGCTGTGCGCGCTCGCCGAGCGCCGGGGCGACATCGCCGTCTGGCCCAAGGGACCGGGCCGCACCGAGCGGATGGGCCTCGACTTCTGGTGCAACGGCGCCTCCGGCATCGGCACCACCCTCATCCGGCTGTGGCGGGCCACCGGCGAGCCCCGCTTCCGCGAGCACGCCGAACTGGCGGCGCGCGCCGCCCACCGGGACCGCTGGCGGCTCGGCACCGGCACCTGCCACGGCGTGGCGGGCAACGCCCAGCTGCTCCTCGACCTGGCCGACAGCACCGGCGACGACACCTACCGGACCCGGGCCGCCGAGGCCGCCCACTGCCTCCACGCACGGGCCGCCCGGCGCGACGGCCTGCTGGTCGTCCCCGACGACACCCTCCGCGACTTCTGCGTGAGCTACCACGTCGGCCTGGCCGGAGCCCTGGACCTCCTGCTGCGCCTCAAACACGGCGGCGGCCGGCCCTGGATGGCCGACCGGACCGACCACACGTCCCCTGACCCGGACCGACCCGAGAGGAGGTGATACCCATGGAGGACATGGTCCTGGGGCTCCAGGAACTCCCGGAGACCGACGAACAGGCGCTGGAACCCGCGATGTGCTGCGACACCGACCACACGAGCGGCCAGTGCACCGAGATCGGGCCGCGCTGCAAGGGCTGACCCCGCCCGACCGTTCTGTGCGGCCACCCACCGGAGACGGAGGCCGCACAGAACCCCCAGGCGACCGGACGGAGGAGGAGAGGACACATGACCGGCGCGCCCGGTCGGCCGTGGCGCCCCCTGCTGTCCCCGGCCACGGCCGCCGCCACTCTCGCCCGCGTCCTGTCCGCCGCCCGCCCGCACCGCGTACCCCGCCGCGTACGCCCCCACCTCGCCGCCGGCGCCGCCGGCCTGGCCCTCGCCTACCACCAGCTGGACCGCTGTCTGCCCGGCCGGGGCTGGAAGACGCCCGCCGAGGACTACCTGGCCGCGGCGGCACGGGAGTACGAGCGGACCGGCGCCTCGGCCGGCCTCTTCGGCGGCGCGGCGGGCCTGGCCCTCGCCGCGCGGGTGCTCGGACACGACCTGCCGACCGCGCACACCCACGTCGTCACCGAAGCGTCCCGACGGGCCAAGGAGCTCGGCGACGACCCTCCGGAGCGCGCCGTGGACCTCGTCTCCGGACTGACCGGAGCGGGCGCCCACCTCCTCGGCCGGCACCACGACCCCGCCTCACTCGCCGCCCTGCGCGACGTCCTCACCGCCCTCTCGCGCCGCCGGCCCCCATCCGACTGCGGCATCGCCCACGGAGTGTCCGGACCGCTCGCCCTGCTGGCCCTGGCCCTCGGGGAGGGCGTCACCGTACCCGGCCAGCGCGAAGCCGTCGCCGGGTACGCCGCGCTGCTCACCGAACGGTGCGCCGACGACCCGTGGGGCCCCAACTGGACCGGCCCGGCCACGGGCACGCCCGTTCGCGCCTCGTGGTGCCGGGGGAGCCCCGGCATCGCGCCCTCTGGCTGGCGGGGACGGCACTCGGCGACACGGCCCCGCGCGAGCTCGCGGTACGCGCGCTCAAGGCCGTCCACCGGCGCCCCGCCGCGGCGCGCCGTATCGACGCCGACCCCGGCCTGTGCCACGGCCTGGCCGGCCTGCTCCACATCACCGCGCGCTTCGCCCACGACACCGGCGACCCCGAACTCACCGAGGCCGTCGAAAGGCTGGTGGCCACACGCTTCCCACGGGCCGACGAGCCCGGCTTCCTCGACGGGGCGGCGGGCGTGGCCCTCGCCCTGCTGGCGGCGGCCACGGATACCGAGCCCACGTGGGACCGCGCCCTGCTGCTCGCGTAGCGCGCCCCGCTCCCGTACGCCCGCCGCCGGGGGCCTCCCGCTCCCCGTGGTGGTTGGCGTGGCGAGGGGCGACGTCGTCCAATGGCGTCAGGGCCCCACACCCTGGACGACACCGACAGTGGTACCGAGACCCACGTGGACGGGAGAGACGATGGACGGCGCTCCGGACCCCCACGAGACCATCAGGCGACGCCGCTTCGCGCGCCTGGCGATCGCGGCCGCCGGCACGGGCATCCTTTTGCTCGTCATCGCGGGGCCGAGAAGCCTCCTGCTGCTCGGCGTCGGGGCCGTCGCGCTCGTCGCCTTCGTCATGGGCCTGTGGTGGACCGCCGCCCGGCGCGGCCCGGTACGGATCCTGGCCGCCGGGCTGGCCGTCGCCGCCCCCGTCGCCGCGATCTTCCTCTACACCGCCGCCGGACTGCTGTGGCTCGTCCTGCTGTGCCTCGTGCTGTGGGCCGGTGCGGCCTCCGCCGGCTGGACCGCGCTGGGTGCCGGCAGTCCCTCGACCACGGCCCGGGAACACCCCGCCGCACCGCCGTCGCGCCCGTACCTGATCATGAACCCGCGATCGGGCGGCGGAAAGGTCGGGGAGTTCGGGCTGCGGGAGAAGGCGGAAGCCCTGGGCGCGCGAGTGGTGCTCCTCGACCCGGACGGCGACCAGGACGTCACCGCTCTCGCCCACCGGGCCGCCGCCGACGGCGCGGACCTCCTCGGGGTGGCCGGCGGCGACGGCACCCAGGCACTCGTGGCCGATGTCGCGGCGGCGCACGGCCTGCCGTTCATGGTCCTCCCGGCCGGAACCCGCAACCACTTCGCCCTGGACCTCGGCCTCGACCGCGACGACCCCGTCGCGTGCCTGGACGCCCTCACCGACGGCGTCGAACTGCGCGTGGACCTCGGCCGCGTCGGCGACCGCGCCTTCGTCAACAACGCCTCGTTCGGCGCCTACGCCACCATCGTCCGCAGCCGCGCCTACCGCGACGACAAGATCCGTACCATCCTCCGGCTACTGCCGGACGCCCTGTCCCGGCACGTCGGCCCGCACCTGCGCGTCCACGCCGGGGGCGACACGATCGACGCCCCGCAGGCCGTGCTCGTGAGCAACAACCCCTACCGCGTCGGCGACAGCGCGGGCCTCGGACGGCGCGACCGGCTCGACGGCGGAGTCCTCGGCCTGCTGGGCGTCAAGGTCGACACCGCCGCGCAGGCGGCCGACCTGCTGCTCGCCCCCGACTCGCCGGGCCTCACGCTCCTCACCACCCACGAGGCGGTCATCGAGGCCGACACGCCCGAAGTGAGCGTCGGCATCGACGGGGAGGCCCTCACCCTCCCGGCCCCCGTACGCTGCGCGATCGAGCCCGGCGCCCTGCGCGTACGCGTCCCGCGCCGCCGCCCGGGCGTGCCCCGGGCCAAGCCCCGACTGGACTGGCGGCGGCTGTACGCCCTGGCCACGACGACAGGACGGCCCTGAACAGGCCATTCCGCCCTATCGAGCTGTTGACCTATTCAACCCTTCGCTCGAACAGGAGAGTTGTAGAGTGACCGCATTCGCCCGGCCCCCTCCCTTCAGGCCAACGCCGGGCACCGCATTGACTCGAGGTGGCAGCCATGGCCGACGGCCAGCCGGGCGGCGACGTGAACAACATCTTCCAGGGCACCGCCGACATCGTCATCCAGTTCCGCGACAACTTCGGCGAGATCCACGTCCACGCGCCGCCGTCCGCCACCCCGCCGGAGAAGTCGGCGCACGCCCTCGCCGAGGCCGTCCACCGGCAGTGGCGGGAGGAGGCCAAGGCCTGGGACGTGGGCGGGGACCGGGCCGCGATGGCGGTCCGCTGGGCTCCCCGGCGGCGCCGGGCCGACCACGCCGCGAACACCGGCGGGGACGTCCGAGGCCGGGCCGACCAACTCGCCGACCTGCTCACCGCGTTCCTCACGCTGCCGAAGCGCCGTCTCGCCCTCCTGGGGCCCGCGGGTTCCGGCAAGACCACGCTCGCCGTCCTGCTCACCATGGAACTCCTGAGACGACGGCTGGCGGGCCGCGTCGGCGACGCGACCACCGAGGGCCTCCCCGTGCCGGTCCTCCTCTCGCTGACCTCCTGGGACCCGGACCGCGAGGAGTTCGGCGCGTGGTTCACCCGCCGGCTGGCCGAGGACCACCCCGGGCTGCCCCGGATCGACGGCCGGCACCCCGCCCGCGAGCTGTGGAGCACCAGCGGGTCCGTGCTGCTGCCCGTGCTCGACGGCCTCGACGAGATGCCCGGCGCCCGCCGCTCGGCGGCGGTGAAGGCACTGAACCGCGCCCTGTACGACAGACCCCTGATCATCACCTCCCGCACCGCCGAGTTCGACGCCCTCTCCCCGGAGACGGTGCTCGGGCACACGGCCGTCATCGAGGCGCGCCCCGTCACGGCCACCGCCGCCGTCGCCTACCTCACCCACAGCGCCGCCCCGGACGCGTCCCCGCGCTGGGAGCCGGTGTTCGCCGAGGTGCGCGAGCGGCCCGACGGGCCACTGGCCGGGGCGCTGTCGACGCCCCTCATGCTGTCGCTGGCCCGTACGGTCTACGCACACCCCTGGTCGGAGCCCGCCGAACTGACCGACCGGGTCCGCTTCCCCTCCCGGCGATCCGTGGAGGACCACCTGCTGGACCAGTTCGTCCCGTCGGTGTTCACGGGGGAGATCCCCTCCCAGGACCGTCTGGACCCGCCGCGCCGATGGTCCCCCTCCCACGCGCGACGCCACCTGGGCGCCCTCGCCCGCCACTTACAGGCCCAGGAGACCACCGAACTCGCCTGGTGGCGGCTGCACCGCACCCCCGCTGCCCGCCTCGCCGCCTTCCCCGCCCTCGTGCTCCTCGGGGTGACGCTGTCCGCCCTGGCCACCGGCCTCGGACGGCGCGTCCGCGAGGCGTCGGGCGGCGGCACGGGGCTGTTGGCGAACCTGGTGCCGCTGCAGATCTCGACGGCACTGTTCGCAGGCGTGGTGACCGGCATGGCGACACAACTGCTCGTACGGACCTGGTACGCCGACCACCGCTTCGGCGAGCCGAGACGAACGGTGAGCCTGCTGCGGCCGGTGGCGGCGGCGCGCTCCGCCTGGCGGCACACGACACGGCTCCGGGCCCTGTCCGCCGCCCTGCTCGCCGTCCCCATCGCGGCCGGCCTCGAAATACCCGTGCTCCACACGGCCACGCCGGGCCTGTACTGGCTGGGCACGGGCTGCGTCACGGCGGCGTTCGCCGTCGCCGTGCTCTTCACCGCGCCCTCCGACGCCGACGAGAACGCGACCACCCCATGCGCCCTGCTGCGGGCCGAACACGCAGCCGTCACCCGGGCCCTGCTCGTCATCGGCCCGCTGTTCGGCATCGCGTCCGGCGTCCTCCACTACGGGCCGGACGACATGTCCATGGCCTACGCGGCCGGGCTGGTGACCTGGCTCGGCGCGGCCGGAATGCTGATCCTGATCAGCCCGTGGAGCCGCTGGACGCTCGCCCGGACCACCCTGGCACTGACCGGCCAGGCCCCCTGGGCGCTGATGCGCTTCCTTCAGGACGCCCACCGCCAGGGCGTCCTGCGCCAGGTCGCGGGAACCTACCAGTTCCGGAACGCCTGGCTCCAGGAGCGGCTCGCGATCAGCACCTCGACCGGCCTCCGGAACCGCTCCACCTCCCTGTACGACGAACGGCTCCTGGCGGAGGACGGCATCACCGCCACGTCCGACGGCGGCTGGGCCTTCCGGCTCACCGTGCGCAGGGGCACCCTCGCCCCCGTCAAGGCGGCTCTGCCCCCGGCGGCCCTGTTCACCCTGGGCGTCGCGCTGCGCGGCGGCGCGAGCGAGCCCGCCCGGCTCTGCGCTCCCGCCGCCCTGTTCCTCGGCCTCGGCGGCATCCTCTCCGGGCTGTCCTGGCTCCTGCCACGCCGCACCGCCGACCTGCGGATATCGCCCCACCGGATCTCCTGCCTCACCACCCCGAAGCGAGAGGTCCGCTTCGACTGGACCCACGTCGCGGAAGTCACCGTCCGCAGATCCCGAGGCAGGAACGCGGAGACCGGCACGTACGGCATCCACGTCCGCCTCCACCCCGACGTGCCGTACGGCCTCCGCACCCCGAGGGACAAGGGGGCCTGGCGCCTCGTCTGCGACATCGGACGCCGGCCCGTCCTGCCCCCGGCGGTCGAGGAGGCCCTACGGGACTGCGCCGCGGAACGCTGGATACCGCCCGCCTTCCCGTCCGTCCCCGGAGACGGCCCCCGCACGCGCCGGACGAACGCCGGCGACACGAGGAACGACTTCGCCCAATGGGAAAAGGAATTCGGCCCGTCCGGCAGCTGAGCCCCCTTCACCCGACCGACACGTGTCCCGCGCGCCGGAACGGCACCGGTACGCTCCCGGCCATGCGATTTCCGATTGACGCTCTCTTGTTCGACAGCGATGACACGGTCGTCTCCACGCGTTCGGTGGCCCGCGGGGTATGGAGGCGATGGGCGGAGTCCCACGGCATGACCCTTGACGAGGTGATGGCGCGGGTCCCGGTGCACGGCCGTCCCGCCACGGCGATCATCGCGGACCTGTTGCCCGCCGACCAGGTGGCCGAAGCGGTCCGGCGACTGGAGGACGCCGAGGTGGCCGACGCCCGAGCCGGCAACGTCACCCCCGTGCCCGGAGCGTACGGGCTCACGGCCTCGCTGCCCGCGCACCGCTGGGCCGTGGTGACCTCCGGCGCCCGCCGCGTGGCCCGGGCCCGGCTCGGGCATCTGGGCATGCTGCCCGAGGTGCTCGTCACCGCCGACGACACCACCCGCCACAAGCCCCACCCAGAACCGTTCCTCCTGGCAGCCGAACGCCTGGGCGTCGACCCGTCCCGCTGCGCCGTCGTCGAGGACTCGCCGGCCGGGCTGGCCGCCGGGCGCGCGGCAGGCATGACCACCATCGCCCTGACCACCACCCACCCGGCGGAGAAGCTCGAAGCGGACGTGATCGTCGAGGACCTCACCGCCGTCTCCGCCCACGTCACGCACGACGGCCGGCTCGAGGTCGAGATCGCGGTACGAGCCTCCAGTCGAGGGGTGGTCAGGGGCGGCGGATGGTGATGTCGCCCATGGCGGTGCGGGCACGGACCTCGACGGTCTCCGCGGCCCCTTCGGGACTGTCGGAGGGGGTGAGGTCGTTGCGCACCGCGCCCAGGTTGGTCTTGACGTCCAGCCAGGCGGCGGTGGACTCGCGGACGCCGACCTCCAGGTCCCCGGCGGAGGTCGCCAGGGTGACCCGGCCGCTGACCACCTCGTCGATCCGGATGGCGCCGTTGGCCGAGCGCGCGTCGACCGACGTGTGCGCGACGCCGATGCTGATGCGCCCGTTGGAGGCGTGGGCCTTCACATGGCCGACGGCCTCGTCGATCGTCGTCCCGCCGTTGACGTTCTTCACCGTCGCGGCGCCGCCGAGCCGGCCGGCCTCGACGCGCCCGGCCCCGATGATCTCGGCGTCCCCCGTGGCACGGCCGAGGTGGATGTCCCCGTGGGAGGTCTTGAGGCTGACGGTGGCCGCCTCCTCGACGCGGATGTCGCCCGCCGAGGTCTTCAGCCGGCAGTCGCCGAGCGGCCCTTCGCAGAGGAAGTCGCCCAGGGGAGAGGCGGCCTGCAGCTGTGAGCCCGAGGGAAGCTGGACGCTCACCTCCAGCGAGCCGGGCCGGCCGAAGGGCGAGCGTTTCCGGGGACCTTTGACGGAGAGCTTGCCGTTGGCGTAGGTCACGTCGGTCTGCTGCGCGGCGCGTACGTCGGTGTCGCTGGCACTGTTGGCCGGCCGGACCTCCACGACGGTGTCCGTCCGCTCGCTCGCGCTGACCCGGGCGGTGCCGACCTCGAACTCGACGGTCACGGTGATCGGTTCGGGAGTGTCGAAAACAGGCATGGCTGTGCCGTCCTCATGGCTGTGGTGGATGAGGGAAGAGCCGGAACGGCCGGGGCGCGGCGTGGTCAGCGCACCCAGCCGGTGAAGCCCTGCGAGTTCCCGTGGCGCGTCCGCCCGGCGGGCCGGGCAGGGCCGCCGGCGGGCTCGAGGGCCGCGGCGACGGCCCGTACCAGCCAGGCGTTGACCGACAGGCCCTCCCGCCCGGCGGCGTCCTCGACCCGGGCCTTGAGGGGCGCGGGAAGCCGGAAGTTGATACGGGCGGTGCCGCCCTCGTCGCCCTCGGCGGACATCGTGGCCGCGGCGGGCGCCGGAGGCAGCGGGGCGGGGCCACGGCCGCCACCCGTGTCGCCGCCGCGCGCGAGGCCGTCCTCGAAGCCCTCCGGAGCGGGCGGCGGCGTCACGACGAATTCGGGGTCGAGCCCGCGCAGCCGTACGTCGACCGAACCGGGCGCGAGGTCACGGGTGACCTCGTCCATGGCGGCGGAGAGCGCGTTCAGCAGCGTGAGCCGGGCCGCGGACTCGAGAGGCGCGGTGAGCCGCTCGGCGAGGGCCCGCGTTTCCTCACCACCCGCTTCCGCGGCGACCGCGAGCTGGCGATGAAGATCGTCGACATAGGGCGTCAAGTCCATGACGTCATTATGGCGCCAGGATGGCGCCATGCGCAAAGCCCCCCGTCGGCCGATCAGCGCCGCTGATCGGCCGACAGCTTCGCCACCCGCCCGGCGATCCGTTCCAGCGCCGCCAGGTCCTCGTCCGGCAGGGCGAGCAGTGCCGCGGGCGGCTTGCCGATGATGGCGTCGGCCCGTTCCGCGGCGGCGCGCCCTTCCGGCGTCAGGGAGACGATCTTGGAGCGCCGGTCCGAGGGGTTCTCCGAGCGCTCGACCAGACCCTGCCGTGCCAGGTCGTCCACGACGAGCGTCGTGTACGGCCGGTCCGTCATCAGCTCCTCCGCCAGCTCCCGCAGTGTCATGGGGCGTTTGGCGATCCGACGCAGCGCCTTGATGCGGATGAAGCTCATGCCGAGCGCCTCGACGACTTCCTTGCGGCGCTCGTTGCCGCCGAGGACGATCTCCCGGAGGTTGTCCCAGGCCCGTCGCGCTGTCTCGTCCTGCGTGCTCATGAGGTCGTCACCGAGGTCCTGGTCCGGTCGGGGCTGTTGCGGTCGAGGCCGGTCGCGGCGCGCTCGGCGGTCCGAGCGGCCCAGCGGCCGGTGGTGATCGTACCGAGGGCGAGGACGGCCAGCCCGCAGCCGGTGACGATCCACCAGCCGGTGACCCCGGTACCGGCGGCGGCCGTGGCGCCGATGACCGCGACACCGAGCGACGTGCCGACCTGCCGGCTGGTGGACGCCAGCGCGGCCGCCACCCCGGCCCGCGAGTGCGGGAGGCCGGAGACCGCGGTGTTGGTGATGGGCGCGTTCACCAGCCCGAACCCGATCCCGAAGAGCACGTAGGCGGTGAACAGCAGCGGGTCCGACGACTCCGCGTCGAACGCCGCGAAGAGCACGCCGCTGGCGGTGAGCGTCACCCCGGCCAGGACGAGCGGCAGCCGGGGTCCGCGCGCCCCCACCAGCCGTCCGGACAGCGGCGCGAAGACCAGGCACATGGCGGCCATGGGCAGCATGTGCACACCCGCGTCCAGAGCGGACAGGCCGCGCCGTTCCTGGAGGTGCAGCATGTTGAGGAACAGGAAGCCGGACAGCGCCGCGAAGGCGCAGACCGCCGTGGCGGTGGCCCCGGCCAGGGGCGCGCTGCGGAACAGACGGGGTTCGATGAGGGGCTCGAACCGACGGTTCTCATGGACGATCAGTGCGGCGAGGGCGGCCGCGGCGAGGGTGAAGCAGCCGACGATCTCCGGGGAGCCCCAGCCCGCCGCACGGCCCTCGATGATCCCGTAGGTCAGCGAGGCGAGCAGCGCGATCATCAGCAGCTGGCCGGCCGGGTCGAAGCGGCGCGGCCGCGGGGCCCGGGACTCCGGTACGTAGCGCAGGGTCATCACCAGCGCCGCCAGCCCGACGGGCACGTTGATCCAGAAGATCGAGCGCCAGCCGACCGACTCCACCAGGGTGCCGCCGATGATGGGCCCGGCCGCCATGCTGATGCCCACGACCCCGCCCCAGACCCCGATGGCCCGGGCCCGTTCCGCTGGGCGGGTGAAGGTGTTGGTGATGATCGACATCGCGACGGGGTTGAGCATGGAGCCGCCGACGGCCTGGACGGCCCGGAAGGCGATCAGCCAGCCGAGGCCGGGCGCGAGGCTGCACAGGGCCGATCCGGCGGTGAACAGCGCCAGACCGGCCACGAAGACGCGCCGTCGGCCGAACCGGTCGGCCGTCGAGCCCGCGAGCATGAACAGCGAGGCCAGGACGACGACGTAGGCGTCGATGGTCCACTGGAGCCCCGAGACCGAGGCGCCCAGATCGGTCCGCAGGGAGGGCAGGGCCACATTGAGGATCGTGTTGTCCAGGCTGACCAGCAACAGGGCAGAGCAGCAGATGCCGAGGACGAGCCAACGGCGGCTGGAGGGCAACTCCGAGGTCACACCGACCTCCCGGGTCAGGTTAGTTTAATAAGTCCAATCATTTAAAGAGTACAACCAATGCGGGGTCGGGCGCACCGGTTTCCGGCCGGGGCTCACTGAAGCGAGAACGCCGTCGAGCGGCGCGCCCTTCCGGGCACGCCGCTCGGCGGCTCTTCTCGGGACGGGCCCCGGCGCTCAGGGCTCCTGCGCCGTGGGCCGCACCATGATCTCGTTGACGGCCGCGTGCGGCGGCTGGGTCACCATGAAGACGACGGCCCGGGCGATGTCGTCCGCGCGCAGCCACGCCTCCCGGGGCATGCCGGGCGCGACCGGCTCCCAGCCCTCGCCGGCCGTCATCTCCGTGCTGGTCAGGCCGGGCTCCACCAGGCCCACTCTGACGGCCCGGCCGGTCAACTCCTGGCGCAGCGCCTCGCTGAAGACGCCGACCGCGTGTTTGGTCGCCGAGTAGACGCTGTTGTTCTTGCGGACGATACGGCCGGCCACCGAGCTGATGGTGACGAGATCGGCGACCCCGCGCCGCCCGTCCCCGGCCGCGCTCACCAGGTGGGGCAAGACCGCCCGCGAGACGTTCAGGACGGCGGTGAAGTTGAGGTCCACCATCCGCTGCCACTCTTCCGGGTCGCCCGCCTCGACCGCGCCCCGGGCCACGTAACCGGCGCTGTTGACGACCACGTCCAGCCGGCCCAGGTCCCGCACGCCGTCCTCGACGACACCGCGGGCCCGCGCGCCCTCGCTCAGGTCGGCGGGGAGGACGGCGCACGCGCCTCCCTCGTGGCGGATCGCGGCGGCCACCCGCTCCAGCCGTTCGGCGCGACGGGCCACGAGGGCGACTCCCGCGCCTTCCCGGGCCAGGGCGAGAGCGACGGCCGCCCCGATCCCGCTCGACGCGCCGGTCACCAGCGCGGCGCATCCCGACAGCGGCGCGTCGGACGTGTCACTCACCCTGCCTCCTCGCACATGACTCACATATGGCTCACATATGGCGATGGCCGATGAGTAACGGGTACCCCGTGCGCGCGCCGGGATAGCACGCAGCCGCATCCCGCCACCGCGTTCCCACCCCGTCCGCGCCGGGCGCCGCGCGTTCAGCCAAGCGGGTCGGAAAGTCCGGGGCCCGGCCCGGACGCTTGTGGCCACTGCCGCCCCACGGTTATCCAAGGACCACCACAGCCCCCTGCGGCCCTTGAGCCCCGCCCCGGGAGAAGCCCATGCGCGACCGGCCAGCCCGAAGACCCCCGCGGATCGCTCGAAGAAATCTTCGGATCGGCTGCGCCGGCCTGGCGGTCGCCCTCACCGTGGGCGCCGCACGGACTCCCGAACCCGGCCTCGACTGCCCGCCCGCCAAGGAAGTGGCGATGGAACTGGTCGCCAGCGCCGAGAACTCCACCCTGGACTGGAGGAGCCAGTACCAGTACATCGAGGACATCGGCGACGGGCAGGGCTACACCGGCGGCATCATCGGCTTCTGCTCGGGCACCGGGGACATGCTCGACGTCGTCACCCTCTACACCCGGAACAAGCCCGCCAACCCGCTCGCCGCGTTCCTTCCCGCCCTGCGCAAGGTCAACGGCACCTCCTCCCACGTCGGGCTCGGTGACCCGTTCGTCAAGGCATGGAAGACGGCCGCCACCGACAAGGCGTTCCAGGAGGCACAGGAAGAGGAACGCGACCACGTCTACTTCGATCCCTCGGTGCGCCGGGCCAAGGCGGACGGACTGCGCACACTCGGCCAGTTCATCTACTTCGACGCCACCGTCATGCACGGTGGCGGTGACGACCGGAACGGCTTCGGCTCCATCCGCAAGAACGCCATGGCCAAGGCGAAGCCACCGGCCCTGGGCGGGGACGAGGCGGCCTACCTCAACGCCTTCCTCGACGCGCGCAAGGCCGCCATCAAGCGCGCCACGGTCCACGGCGACACCAGCCGCGTCGACACCGAGCAGCGCGTCTTCCTGAACGAGCGGAACTTCACCCTCCAGCCGCCGCTGCGCTGGAAGACCTACGGCGACCCCTACGAGATCCGGAACTGGCCGAGCCCGGAAAACCGCCACGCCACGTGAAAACCCTTCGACGCGCGCTTTATCCCTATATACGTTTTGCCCTATGAATGTCACCCTCAAGCCGCTCGGCGCAGCCGACGCCCGAGACCTCACGCGGCTGCGGCGAGAGATCGAGCACGTCGACATGACCGGCACGCACGAGGACGAGACGGACGTCCTGCACGAGCTCACCGACCCCAAGCTGGACCTGGCCCGCAACACCACGGGCGTCTGGCAGGACGGGCGGCTGGTGGCGTACGCGATGGTGTACGAGCCCGAGAACGTACGGGACATCGCCCGCTTCGGCACCGTGGCCGCCGTCCACCCCGCCCGGCGCCGCCGCGGCATCGGGGAGCACCTCACCGGCTGGATGCGCACCCGGGCCCGGGACATCTGGGCCGAGCACCACCGGGGCGCCGGCGTGCCGGGAGAGCTGCTGATCGACGGGGTGGCCACGAACGAGGGGCTCGCCGTCCTGGCCGAGCGCACCGGGTTCAAGCCCTGCCGCTACTGGTTCAGCATGGGACACGAGCTGCGCGCGCGTGACCTGCCCACCCCGGGCACACCCGACGGGCTGCGCCTGGTGCCCTTCCACCGGGCCCTGGACGAGGCCACCCGTGACGCGCACAACGACGCCTTCCGCGACCACTGGAGCTTCACCGAGACGGACCGTACCGACTGGGAGAACTGGTTCACGGGCGACCGTTCCTTCCGCGCCGGGCTCTCCGCCCTCCTGCTCGACGCCGACGACCGCGTGGCCGCGTACCTCCTCGCCGACGAGTACGTCGCCGACGGAGCGGCCACCGGGCTCCGCGCCTGCGCGATCGGCCACCTGGGCACCCGGCCGGCCCACCGGGGCCGGGGCGCGGCGCGCGCCCTGCTGGCGCACACGCTGGCCCGGGCCGGACGCCAGGGTTACGACCGGGCGGAGCTGGTCGTCGACGCCGCCAACCCCACGGGAGCGCTGGGGCTCTACCGGCGGGTGGGTTTCGTGACGGAACGGGAGTTCATCACGTACGCTCAACCGCTCGACTGAGCCGCCTCGTTCACCCTTTCGAGAGTCTGGAAACCACGCCATGTCCCGTGTGAGGGTCCACAACCTCTCCGTCTCGCTCGACGGCTACGCCACCGGCGAAGGGCAGAGCCTCGACGCGCCCTTCGGCCACGCCGGTACCCGGCTCCTCGAATGGTTCCTCCGGACGCGCGCCTTCCGCGAGGTGCACGGGGAGTCCGGTGGTGAGGCCGGGGTCGACGACGCCCTCGCGCGGGCCTGGGGCCCCGGCATCGGGGCCGAGATCATGGGCCGCAACAAGTTCGGTCCGCAGCGCGGCCCGTGGGAGGACCACGAGTGGACCGGATGGTGGGGCGCCGAGCCGCCGTTCCGGACGCCGGTGTTCGTCCTGACCCACCACCCCCGCCCCAGCCTGGAGATGGAAGGGGGTACGACGTTCCACTTCATCGACGCCTCGCCGCACGAGGCCCTGCGCCGGGCGCGCGAGGCCGCGGGGGGCCTGGACGTGCGGATCGGCGGCGGCCCGAGCACGGTCCGCGAGTTCCTGGCCGCCGACCTGATCGACCACCTGCACGTCGTCATCGTCCCCATCGTCCTGGGCCGTGGCGAGCGCCTGTGGGACGGCTGCGAAGGACTCGAGGAGCGCTTCCGGACCGAGTCCGTCACCACCCCCGGCGGGGTCACGCACATGATCTTCTCCCGCCCGTAGCCCACAGCCCACAGCCCACAGCCCACCGAGCCCGCCGGACCCAGCGGCGGAACCGGCGCTACAGGTCGTCGTCGCGGTGGGAGGTGAGGCGGTCCCGCACCCGCGCGTGCCGGAACTGGAACACCGCGCCGGCCTGGCGCAGCACGCCCCGCCGGTGCGCGTCCTGAAGGAAGCGCATCAGCCGCCAGGGCAGACGCCCGGACAGGGCCAGCAGGGCGTGGGCGAACACGAACGCCCCCCACGGACGGCCGAGCATCACCACCAGACCGCACGCCACCCCGAAGGCGATCCCCGTGCCGAAGGCGAACCCCGGGTCGTCGGCGGGCGGGAAGACGACGCCACTGACGACCGCCCCCACCGCGCTGTAGGCGAAGCGGCCCACCCGCCCGTACGACAGATGGCCCACGGTCCACCCGGCGAGCGCGCCGGCGAGACCGAAGACCGTGTTGAACGTCAGCTCCCCGACCGGCCCCAGAGTCGGCCAGGCGGAGACCCGGGGATCCGTGAAGGCGAACACCGTCCCGAACGTGAGCCCGAACGGGAGCGCGAAGGAGATGCCCAGAACGAGCGTGGACACCCGGTCCTGTTCGAGAGCCAGCCCGGGGCTCGCCACCTTCGTCGCGTCCGACGGGGCTCGCAACCACGCGTGGAGGGCGAGGGCCAGCCCGAACGGCGCGCCGAGCACGAGCTGCGCCCAGCACGGCAGCTCGAACCCGAACCCCAGCGCCATGCCCGTGACACACCCGAACGCGAATCTCAGGGCGAACACCCTGACCGTGCCCCGGAACCGGATCTCCACCCGGGCCGGTGCGGGCCGCCGGGACGGCACGGCCTGGACGAGGAAACCGGCCGAGCCGAAGGAGAGGCCGAAGACCAGCCCGATCACCGGCCCGCCCGCCGCCGCTCCGATGAAGCCGAACATCAGCCCCGAGACGACCCCGAAGACCAGCCCCGCGACCCACCCCGGAACGGCGCACGCCACCTGCCACCACGCCAGGTCGTGAGTGCCGTTCCGCGGCATGTGGCGGGCGAGGAACCCCAGCCAGCCGCGCGCCTCCGGAAGCCCGTGGCGCGCCGGAACCCTCCCCGGGCCCCCGGGCGGCGCCGGACGCGGCCGGTAGACGGCCGGGAGGAAGGCCGTGAGCAGGTGCCGCTCGACGCTCGCGAGGTCCGCCAGGCCCAGCAGCTCGCGCGGGTCCTTCGCCGGCGGCGCGTAGATCACCCGGGCGAGCGCCACCATGAGGGGGCTGGTCAGGGCCCGGGACAGCGGGAGGTCCGGGAAGTCCGGGCGGTCGCGGAGCTCCGCGAGCAGGGACTGCCAGCGGGTGTCCTCCCAGGGTCTGTCGGCGGTCAGGAAGCTCTCGGCCTGGCGCACGCCGATCGGCATCATCTCCTTCACCACCGCCCGGCTCAGCACCCGTCCCGAGCGCTCGACCGCCCGTTCGTACTCGGCGACACGGCAGGTGACGACCAGCAGTTCCTGCCCGCTGTCGTCCAGTTCGCCGAGGGCGGGCGCGTGAAGGGCCTCGGACATCTCGTCCAGACCGTCCAGAAGCAGGAAGACGTGCCCCCCGGTGACCAGCCGCTGCGCGACCCCGGCACCGTAGGCGTCCTTGTCGGCCAGGAACGGATACTCCTCGACCAGCCGGCGGGCCAGCCAGGTCCGCAGATGCTCCACCCCGGGGACCCAGGTGTTCCCCGAGTCCCACGAGGACGCGGTGAGCAGCACCGGAACCGGATCACCCGGCTCGTACGAGCCGAGCAGCCCCAGCGTCAGGAGCATTACCCAGACGGTCTTGCCGGACCCGCGTTCTCCCAGCATCACCAAGTGCCCCTGGGGAAGCGCACGGAACGCCTGAACCAGCCCGTCCAGATCGCCGCAGCGCCCCAGCGCTTCCGAGGGGACGGAGCCCGTCGTCGCGCGGGAGGGGCCCGGCTGCCCGGCGGGCGTCGTGGGCGCGACGGCCGTGCGTACGGCCACCGCCCGGCGCGTGTTCGCCCACTGCAGACGGATGGGCTCCGGGCGCCGCAGCCCCTGGGCGGCCACCTCGCCCTCCCACTGCCGCCGGACCTCTTCCGCCAGCCTGGCCTTGGCGGCTTCCAGCCGCTCCCGGGAGTCGTCCTTAGGCTGACCGGCGAAGGAGATCCTCCCGATGTTCCTCGCCTGGATCACCGAACCGCGCACCCGGCCACCCGACATCGCGTTCTCGGTACGCCCGGCGTCACCTGTCTCCGCTGTCATCGCAAGCCCCTCCCCGGCCGGTCGTATCCAGCAGCATCTGGCGGGCAGTTGGCTGAAAGTCAACCATGGGCCACGCCCCGGTGCGCCCCCGCTCGTATGAGTGAGAAGGGAGCACGGGAGCACGCGGGGGGCGCATGCCGGGGAGCGAGAAGGCGTCTCACGCGGGCGTGACGGAACGTGGCGGGAAGACACGCGTGACGTGGTAGTCGAGCACCGCCCGTACGTCCGCGAGCGAACGGCGCTCGTGCACGACGTCGAGGCCCAGGCCGGTGACGCCGGAGACGAGCAGGTCCGCTTCGTGCTGCGGGTCGAGGCCCGGCGCCGTCATCCCGGCCGCCCGGCCCGTCTCGACGATGTCGGCGACGAATCGTTCCAGCGGCTGGTCGGCGGTGAGGAAGACGGCGGCGAGGGCGGGATCGGTCAGGCTGCGCGCGTAGTACGCCGCGAACACCTTCAGCGCGTGGGCGCGTTGCTCGTCCAGGGGCAGGAACTCGAGGAGCACGGCCCGCAACAGCGCGCGCGGATCCGTCGCGTCCGCGGGGACGCGTGCCCTGGCGAGGCGCTCGTTCTCCTCGTGCAGCAGGCGTAGCGCGTCGACGAGGAGGGCGTGCTTGCTGTCGAAGTGGTACTGGACCACGCGCAGCGAGACTCCGGCCCCTTCCGCGATCCGGCGCATGCTCGCGGCGTGCAGGCCGTGCTCGGCCGCGACGCGCCACAGCGCCTCGGCGATCCGGCGCCGCTGACGTTCCCGGGTGCCGGACGCCCGCGCCGGTACCGGCACTGGCGCGGGCGGGGTGCCGGGGGAGGGCGGGTGCTGTTTGCGCCGCCGGTACGCGCGGGCCTGACAGCTCCGCGAGCAGTAGACGGCGGGGCGCCCGCGCTGCGCCGGCACGAGGCGCGTGCCGCACATCGGGCACGCGGCCTGTTCCTTTTCGTCACGCATGCTTTTCATCGTAACGCCGAAAAGAGTGTGACGAAATGCAAAAGGGTGCAGGGAATTTGGCGCTTTACGCATTCCTCCGCTGATACGTTTGTAACGTATCCGCACGCACAGGAGGAGAGAACGCGTGAAGTACGACGTGTTGCAGATCATCGGCGCGGCGGTGACGGTGGTCTTCGCGCAAGGTCTCATCCGGCTCGTCATCCACCCCGACGACCGGGGCCTGCTCGGGTGGCTGCCCGGCGGTTTCGTCCCGGTCCTGCTCGCGCACGCCGCCCTCGTCGCCGCCGGTGTGGTGCTCGCGGGCCGGTCCCACGCGCAGGCGAAGGCCGCCGGCCGCCGCGAGTGAATCGCGCGTCAGGGGGACGGCGGCGGACCGTCCAGGTGGTCGCTGATCCACTTCATGGGGGCGGCCATGTTCGCGCCGTAGGTGGCGCCGTTGTGCATGCCGCCGGGTATTTCCCAGAGCTGGGTGTGAACAGGGCCCTTGCCGTAGGAACGCATGAAGTCCTTGACGCTCCTTATGGTGGCGGGGTTCTCTTT
>NZ_JBTOLC010000036.1:0-59867 GCF_054551825.1 Streptomyces sp. L500 | reverse complement strand
TCGGCCGCGCCCGCCGGGCGGCTCCGCCCGGCCGGCGCGCTGCCGGCGGCGGCGGGGCCGGTGCCCCGCCGGGTGGCGGCGCTGCTGTCCGCGCCGCCGCTCGCGCGGGGCTCCTTCGCCCGGGCGCGGAGCGTGTCGGCCGTGCTGCTGGCGTGCCTGCTGGTCTCCGGCGCGGCCGCCGCCGAGGCGACCACCGATCTCCACGAGGACATCGAGTCGGCCCAGGCCGGGAGCGCGGCGCCCGCCGGGCCGTAGCCCGGGAGGGCGCGGGAAAAGGGGCGCGCCCCCTGTCCGTCCGGAGTGCGCCGGACGGACAGGGGGCGCGGGTTCACGCGGCGCGGGCCGTGTCAGGCGCGCTTCCACTTCTGGTGGTTGCCGCCGTTGCAGTACCAGAGGCCGACCGGGGAGCCGTTCTCGGTCGCCTCGTGGCTGACGTCCACGCAGAGGTTGGACGGGACGCCGGTGATGCTGCCGTCGTCGTTGAGGTTCCACTTCTGGTTGCTGCCGCCGTTGCACGACCAGATGATCAGCGGGGTGCCGCCCTCCGTGCCGCCGCCGGCCGCGTCGAGGCACATGTCACCGAAGACGCGCAGCTCCTTGTCGGCCGTGTAGGTCCACTTCTGGTTGTTGCCGCCCCAGCAGTCCCACACCATCGGAGTGGTGGTGCCCTTGTCGTTGGGCACGTCCAGGCAGCGGCCCGAGCCGACGCCCACCACGTTGGTGTTGCTCTTGACGGTGGTGCGGATCCAGTCGCCGAGGTCGTCGGTGCGGGTGGCGACGGCGCCCGTGCGGGTCTCGCCCGTGGGGGCGCCCAGGCAACCGCCCTGCCAGGAGCCGACGTTGACGCCGACCAGCTCGGCCTTGCCGTCCTTCTCGCGCAGCAGCGGGGCGCCGGTGTCGCCCTTGCACAGCGAGTCGTCGAGGCTCTTGCCGGTGATGTTCACGGTGGTGGCGGCGAGGCCGTCCACGGTGGCCGCGGCGGTGTGCGCCTTGTTGGGCACCCACTCGGTCTTCGTCCGGCCGAAGCCGACGGCCTTGAGGACCTCGCCCTTGGCGGGCGCGGTGGCGGCCAGGGCCACGGGGGAGACGCCGGCGGCCGGCTGGGCCAGCCGGGCGAGGACCAGGTCACGGCCGGCCTGGGGTACCAGCTCCACGACCTCGGTGACGAGACCGGCGGAGGTGCCGAGGTCGGCGCGGCCGACGGTGGCGGTCGTCTTGCGGGACGGCCTGCCGTGCGCCAGGGAGGTGGCCTGCTGGGCGGTGTCGGTGAAGCAGCTCGCCGCGGTGACGACCCACTGCGCGTCGACCAGCGCGGCCGAACAGGACCGCTTGCCCTCGCCGATGTCGAGCTTGGCGGTGTAGGCGTAGGCGCCGTCCTTGGCCTCGGGGCCCGTGACCGCGCCCGCCGGAGCGGCGGCGAACAGACCCGCCGCCATCGTGGCGGTGGCGAGACCGGCCGACCACACCGAGCGTGAACTTCTGCCAGACATATGTCTTCCTTAACGCTTCGCGAAAAACCTGGATAAAAACGGTGTTAAAAACTTGTCAAAAATGTGCGGGCATACACCGAAACGGACCCCGATGTGGGCTCAAAGTAGCGTCTCTGGCTGGAATTTGACATTCCGTTGGATGAACCGGCGCTGGGTGACCGGTGTGTGGAGTGACCCGGTGGGGTAGGAGTTGGCCATGGGGAGATCACTGAGGGGTTCCTTACGTGCCGTCGTCGCCCTGGCCCTCGCCTGCGCCGGAGCCCTGGCGGTCGCGCCGCCGGCTCCGGCGGCGCCGCCCGGCGCGGCGCCCGCCGCCGCGAGCGGCTGCGCCATGGACGGCGGAGCGCGGGGCGTGGCCGGAGGCGCCGCGGGCGACGCCGTCTCCGTGACCCGGTCCGACGGCCGCGCCGACCAGTTCCAGGTGTTCTACGACCCCACCGCCACCCAGGGCCTGCCCTTCGTCTGGCACCGCGCGCAGCGGGAGCCCGGCGGCGCCTACGGGACCTGGGAGCGCGTCAGCGCGGGCACCGTCGGCCCCAAGGCATCCTTCGTCACCGCCACCGAGAACGCCGCGGGCGGCCTGGAGCTGTTCTGGCTCGACCACGGCGGCTTCTGCCACTCCGTCCAGGGCCCGGACGGCGGCGCCTGGTCCGCCCCCGAGGGATTCGGCCTGGCCCCGTTCCCGTACCACGGCTTCCTCTCGCTCTTCACCCGCTCCGACGGCACGCTCGTCGCCATGGCCTCCTCCCGCACGACGGGCCGCGCCATGGAGTCGCGCGCCCAGTCGCCCGACGACGGCGTCTGGCAGCCGCCGGCCCCCATGGGCACTGTGCCCGAGGACGGCGTCGGCCTGAGCCAGCCGAGCACCGTCACCGAACTGCCCGACAAACGGCTCAAGGTGACCGCCCGCGAGTGGAACCGCGACCGCTACTGGCAGATCACCGAGAACGCGCCCGGCGGCGGAGCCCCCGACTGGCCCGCCCAGTGGCGGCTGTGCGCCACGTCCCGCTGCGACTGACCTCCGCACGCCCTGCATCCGCGGCTCGGAGCGGAGCTCACCGTTCTGCCTGAACTCCTCAGCCGCACTTGAGTACGCGTACTCACGCCGCCATCCGGAAGCCGCCGGAAGCTTGACGGCATGTGCGAGAACAGCAAGACCGTGTGCCGGCCCCGGGGCGGGGCCGGCATCACCGCCACCGGGTCGTACCTGCCCGAACGGACCCTGACCTCCGAGCGGTTGCAGGAGGAGGTGGCCCGCGCCGCCGGGCTCCCGCTGCCCCGGGGGCTCTTCCGGCGGACCACCGGCATCGTCGCCCGCCGCGTCGCGGCCGACGGCGAGTACGCCTCGACGCTCGCCCTCGGCGCCGCCCGCCGCGCCCTGGACTCCGCCGGTCTCCACCCGCTCGACATCGACCTGCTGATATACGCCTCCGCGACCCGCGACGTCGCCGAACCCGCCACCGCGCACATCGTCCAGGCCGCCCTCGGCTCCACCGCCCACGCCCTCGACGTCAGCAACGCCTGCAACAGCTTCCTCAACGGCATCGACACGGCCCGCGCGATGATCCTCGCCGGCCGCGCCCGGCGCGCCCTGGTGGTCACCGGCGAGACCCCCAGCCGCGCGATCCGCCGCGCCCCCGCCGGCCCCCGGCAGTTCCGCGACGGCTTCGCCGGCTACACCTTCGGGGACGCCGGCGCCGCCGTCGTGATCGAGCCGGTCGACCGGGGCGGCATCCTCGACATCGGCACCGAGACCCACTCCGAGCACTGGTCAGTCGGCGGCATCTTCGGCGGCGGCTCCCGCCACCCGCGCTCCGAGGAGCACACCTACTTCCACGGCGACGGCCGCGAGCTGCGCGAGGTGTTCGAGAAGACCGGCACCGCCGTCCTCGACCGCGTACACAGGCGCACCGGCCTGAACTGGGACGACTACCGCCACGTCCTCGTCCACCAGGTGACCCTGCCCTACCTGGAACGCTTCGTCGAACTCAGCGGCGTCCCCCGGGACAAGCTCGTCCTCACCGTGCCCGAACTCGGCAACATCGCCAGCGCCACCCTCGGCGTCCAGCTCGACCGGATCCACGGCGGACTGGCCCCCGGCGACCGCGTCCTGTTCGTCGGCCTCGGCGGCGGCATCAGCGTCATGACCATGGTCTGGGAGAAGTCGGAGGCGGCCGCGTGACCACCGCACTGTGGGTCGTCGTCCCCGCCCACCAGGAAGAGGCCCGCATCGGCGACACCCTGCGCGCCCTCGCCGCCCAGCACGACCGCGACTTCACGCTCGTCGTCGTCGACAACGCCTCCACCGACGCCACCGGCCGGATCGCCCGGGACTTCGCCGCCCGCGCCCCCTTCCCCGTCCACGTCCTGGACGAGCCCGAAAAGGGCGTCGGCAGCGCCGTCGACACCGCCTTCCGCCACGCCATCGACCACGGCGCCGCCTACCTCGCCCGCACCGACGCCGACTGCCTGCCCCGGCCCGGCTGGACCGCCGCCGCCCGCGCCGCCCTCACCCGGCGGCCCGGCCCACGGCTGGTCTGCGGCCGCGTCGACGCCCGCCACGACGAACACGGGCCGCTCGGCCGCGCCGCCTTCCGGACCGCCGTCGCGCTCGCCGCCGCCTTCGGCCGGCTGCGCCCCGCCCACGCCCGCCGGCACGGCTACCTCGCCCCCTACCGGATGCACGCCGGCAACAACATGGCCATCACCGCCGGGCTGTACCTCACCGTCGGCGGCATGCCCCGCCGCCCCTCACCCACCGACCGGGCCTTCCTCAACCGCGTCCGCCGCCACACCACGGCCATCACCCACGCCAAGGACATGGTCGTGGAGAACTCCACCCGGCGCCTGCGCGCCTACGGCCTCCTCGCCACCGCCCGGTGGTACCTCGACAAGGGCTGCGGCCACCTGGGGGAGGACCCGCGCTGATGCTCGACCGCCTCGACCACGCCCTGCGCCGCCACCCCCACCACCCCGCCGTCCTCACCACCACCCCCACCGGGGCCGTCCGCGTCCGCGCCACCCGGGGCGAACTCGCCGAACTCGCCGACGCCTACGCCGCCGCCCTGCGCGCCCGGGGCCTCGCCACCGGCGACACCCTCGGCGTCGCCGTACGCCCCGGCCCCCGCGCCCTCGCCGTCCTCCTCGCCGCCGACCGGCTGGGCCTGCGCGCCGCCGTCCTCGACCCCGGCGCGGGCCCCGACGTGCTGCGCGCCCGCCTCGCCCTGGCCCGGCCCGCCCTCGTCCTCGCCGACGCCACCGCCCAGGCCGCCGCGAGCTGGGCCCGGCCCCTGGCCCGCCGCGCCCGCCTCGCCCTGCCCGACCTCGCCGCGCTCGGCCCCGTCGCCACCCTCGGCCCCCGGCTCCCCGGCTGCGCCGCGCCCCTGGACCTCACGGCCCCGCGCACCGCCCTGCCCGCACGGCCGGACGGCGACGGCGACGCGGCCGTCGTCTTCACCTCCGGGACGACCGCGAGCCCCCGCGCCGTCGTCCACACCCGCTCGTCCCTCGCGGCGGGCATGAGCGCCGTCACCGAACTCGTCGCACCCCGCCCCGGACGGCCCGTGCTCGGCGGCACCTTCTTCGTCCTCGTACCGTCCCTGGCCCAGGGCGCCCCCGTCGCCCTCCCCGCGCGCCGGCCCCGCGTCCTCGCCCGCCAACTCGCCCGGCTCCGCCCCCAATCCACCTACCTGACGCCACCCCAACTGCGGGCGGCGCTCGGCGCCGAAGCCCGTTTCACCGGCGGCGTCTGGACGGGCTCGGCGCCCGCGAGCGCCGAGCTGCTCACGCGCGTCAAGCGCGCCGGGGCGGCCGAGGCGTGGGGCGTCTACGCGCTGACGGAGCTCTTCCCGGCCGCCGCCGTGGAGCAGGCCGAGAAGGCCGCGTTCACGGGCGACGGGGACATCGTGGGCGCCCCGCTGCCAGGAGTCGAGGCCCGCCGCGACACCGACGGCGAACTGCTCCTGACCGGGGCCGCCGCCCGCCACCGCTACCTCGGCGAGGACCCCGACCCGTGGGTCCGCACCGGCGACCGGGCGCGTCTCGACGCGGGCCGGATCGTGCTGGAGGGCCGCTGCAAGGACATGGTCCTGCGCGGCGCCGAGAACATCTATCCCGGCCTGTACGAACCGGCCCTGCACGTCCCCGGCGTCGAACTCGCCCTGCTCGTCGGCGTCCCCGCGCCCGACGGCGACGAACGGCTCGCCGCCCTCGTCCAGCCCGCGCCCGGCACCGATCCCCGCGCCCTGCGCGAGGCGCTCGCGGCGCCCCTCGCCCGCATGGGCACGGCCCGCCCCGACGCCGTCCTCCTGGCGACCGTCCCCCTCGCGGGCCGCTCCCGCAAACCGGACCGCGCGGCGGCCGCGAGCAAGGCGGCGGCGATCCTCGCGGGGCGTGAGGCGGGCGGGGGCCGGAAGGGAGGGTCACGGTGACGGTCCGTCCATGGCGCGCGGGGGCGAGGCACGCGGCCGTGGTCCGGCCGGAGCGCGTGGCGGCGACGCCTGCCCGGCGAGGCGACCGTGCCGGCCCCACCGGCGGCCGGACGGGGATCCGTGCTGCCCCGGCCACCCGGTGCGCCCGGGTCCGGGGCCGTACCACCGGGCGCCAGGATCCAGGCAACCTTCCGCCCGGTGGTCGCGGCGCCGGACGCCGAGCCCACGCCCGGCCCCACCGTCACCGGATCACGACGCACCGGACCGTGGTGCACTCCAACACCCCGAAGCGAGACCTGACATGACGACAGCGCGGACCGCGACCCAGGCGGCCGACGAGCCACAGCGGACGCTGCCGGAAAGCCGCCCCGTCACCGGCGCCCCGGCGCGGCCCGCCGCGTCGCCGCGCCCGCCCGGGACCGCCGCCGCGCGCCGGCGTGACCTGCGGGTCTACCGGGCCGGGCACCCGGTCCTGTTCACCCTGCTCGCCGCCGCGCGCCGCAGGCCGGTCCTGCGCGTCGGCCGCACCCTGATCGTCAACGACGCCGACGCCCTGCGGCACGCGCTGACCCGCCTGCCGCTGGACCGGGCCGCCGCCGGGACGACCGGGCGCGCCGCCCGCTCCGCCCTGGAGCCCGGGCGGGCCCACGGCGACGCCCCCGCCGGAGGCGTGCTGTTCGACCAGCAGGGCGCGGCACACCGCGCCGCGCGGCGGGCACTCGCCGACGACCTGTCCACCGCGGGCGTCGCCCGCCTCCGCCCGCTGTGGCAGGCCACCCTCACGCGCGGCCTCGCGCCGCTGGCCGAGGGGAGAGACGTCGACCTCGTGGCGCTCGCCCGGGAGGCCGCCGGGGTCACCGCGTGCGCCCTGCTGGGAGTGGACGCCGACCCGGTGCGGCTCGCCGAGGCGGCCGCCGACGCCGCCGCGGCGGCCGTACGGGAACACCTCCCCGGCCTGCCCCGCCCCCGCCTCCGGGCCCGTTCCCGGACCGGCGCCGCGGACGCGGCACGGCGGCTGAGCGACCTGCTCGACAGGGGCGCCCACTCCGACGACGCCGCCGCGCGGGCGATGCTCGCCGTCGCCTCCGTCACCACCGTCGTCGCCGCGCTGCCCCGCGCCGCCGCCTGGTGCGCGGACGCCGGCTGGTGGCACCTCGCCGCCGACGACACGACGCGCCCCGCCCTGGCCCGGGAACTGCTCCGCGTCACCGCGCCGTCCCCGCTGCTGCCCCGCGTCGCCGCCGGACCGGGCACCCTGGGCGGCCGGCCCGTACGGGCCGGCGACCGGCTGCTGCTCGTCGCCCGGCACGCCGTCCGCGCCCACACCGACGACCCCGACTGCCACCACCCGGCCGAACCCGCCCTGTCCCGGCTCGTCTTCGGCGCCGGACCGCACGCCTGCCCCGGGGCCCGGCTCGCCACCGCCCAGCTGGAGGACTTCCTGAACGCCCTCGCCCCCCACCGCCCCGTCGTCGTCCGCGCCCGCGCCGACCGGCGGGCCGCGCTGCCCGGCTGGCGCTCGCTGGTCGTCCGGCCGGGCGTCCGACCGGACGACCAGCCGGACATCCGGCCGGGCGGCGCCCGGTCGGCCGCGCGCACGGCCCCCGGCGCGCGCACCGCGCCGGAGCCGGCATGAGCCAGGCCCCGTCGCTCCGTATCGCCGTCACCGGGGCGAGCGGCTTCTGCGGCTCCCACATCGCCCTCGCCGCCGCCCGGTTCGCGGACGTGGTGTGCGTGGGACGCCGACCCGGCCCCGTCGGCCGGCACGTCGTCTGGGACGCCGCGCGCGAGACGCCCGCCCTCGCGGGCGCCGACGTGGTCGTCCACTGCGCGGCCGCCGTCGGCGACCCCGCCCCCGGCTCCCGCGCCGAGGCCCTGATGCGCGCCGTCAACGTCGACGGCACCGCCCGGCTGATGGACGCCGCAGCCGGACGCCCCGTCGTCTGGATCAGCAGCGCCAGCGTCTACGACCCCCGCGCCGACCGCTCCCTGGTCCGCGAGGACCACCCGGTCTCCGGCCAGCTCAACGCCTACGGCCGCACCAAGGCCGCCGGCGAGCGCCTCGCCCTGGCCGCCGGCGCGGTCGTCCTGCGCCCCCGGGCCGTCTACGGCCCGGGCGACCCCCACCTGCTGCCCCGGCTGCGCTCCCGCGTCCGCGCCGGCACCCTCCTGCTGCCCGGCCCGGACGTACCACTGAGCCTGACGTCGGTCACGAACCTCGCCGACGCCGCGCTCGCCGCCCCCGGCTGGCCGCCGGGCGCCTACAACATCGCCGACGCCGTCGCCCACCACCGCGACGCGGCGCTGCGCCGCGTGCTGCGGGCCCACGGCGTCCGCGCCCGGATCCGCCACCTGCCGCTCGGCCTGGCCCGGTCCGCCGCCCGCGCCGCCGAGACGGCGGCACGGCTGCGCCCGGATGCCGAGGCCGCGCTCTCCCGCTACGCCGTGGACCAGCTCGCCCACCCGGTCGTCCTGGACACCGGCAAGGCCCGCGCCCGGGGCTGGCTGCCCCGCCACGGCCTCGACGACTACCTGGCGGAGGTGGCCGGTCGGTAATCCGGCCGACTTGCCGCCGCCGTCGTCCGGGGTGTGCCGCATGGGCCCTGGTGGGCGGCTGGCGCGTTTGCCCGCCCCGGCCGGTCGCCGCCCTGGCGACGTACGCGCTGCCTGCGGTAGTCAGCAGGGGCAACCACCCTTGGATGGAGGACCCATGCGTACATCCCACAGAGCCGCCCTCGCCGCGGCCGTGGCCTTCGCCGGACTGTCCGCCGCCATCGTGCCGACGAACAGCGCCGCGGACACCCGCTCCGCCTTCACGGACCAGGCCGTGCGCGCGGGCCTGACGGCGGCTCAGACGGACGGGTTGCGGCAGCGCGTCGACGCGTACGTCGACGCGACGGGCGGCCGGCGGATCGCGCTCAACAAGATCGCCGTCAAGGGCGGCACCATCCTGGTCACCGTCCCCGGCGAGAGGTACGCGCGCGAGCTGAACGGCGTGCTGGACCGCACCGCCGTGGCCGCTTCCTGCCCGTACCTGTACTTCTGCGGCTGGCAGGGCGCCAACCGCTCGGGCGACCAGTGGAACATCTCCAAGTGCGGCGTCCAGCAGGAGATCCCGGACGGCTGGAACAGCGGCGGATCCTGGGAGAACAACCAGTCCAGCGGCACCCGGGCCCGGATGTACAACAAGAACCACGAGCTGATCTACACCACCCCGCCGGCCCCCTACGGCCCGGTCAACGGCGACTGGGGACCCGTCTGGTACGTCCGGGCCTGCTAGGCCGTCCGGGCCCACTGGGCCGTCCCGGCTCACCGGGCTGTCCGGGCCCGTCAGGCCTCGGGCAGCCGCAGGGCGGCCCGCGCGCCGGGCGCGCCCGGATCCCTCCGGTCGAGCCGGCGCCGGGCCGCCGCCAGGGCCGCGTCGATGTCGCGGGTGCCCGTCGACACGCACAGCGTGTAGACGACGTCCTCCCGCCCCCGCCGGGTCGCGGGGTCCTCGTCGCCCGACGCCAGTGCGCGCTCGAGCGCTGTGTACCGCCGGACGAGCTCGTCGAGCAGGGCAGGGTGGGCGAGCAGCATGGGTTCCCCTCCGGGCGGATCTGGACGACAGTTCTTCGTGCGTCTGCCCGGACGTCCCGGTCCCATGCCACTCGGCTCCCACCCGGCCGCCGGGGATCAGTGCCCGTCGGGCGAGGGCTCCAGGACGAAGACGGGGATCTCCCGGGAGGTCTTCGTCTCGTACTCGGCGTAGTCCGGCCACACCTCGACGGCCCGCGCCCACCACGCGGCCCGCTCCTCGCCGGTGACCTCACGGGCCGTCATGTCCTGGAGCAGGGTGCCGTCCCGCAGTTCCACCCGGGGGTCGGCGACGAGGTTGTGGTACCAGACCGGGTGCTTGGGGGAGCCGCCCTTCGAGGCGACGGCGGCGTACGAGCCCTCGTGCTCCACCCGCATCAGCGGCGTCTTGCGGAGCTTGCCGCTTTTCGCGCCCCGGGTGGTCAGGAGGATGACCGGCACGCCTTGCAGAGTGGTCCCCTCGGTGCCCCCGGAGCGCTCGATCAGTTCGACCTGGTCCCGCACCCACTTCGCCGGGCTCGGCTCGTACTCGCCTTTGAGTGGCATCTCATCCGTCCCCTCGTTCTTCGTCGTACGGCTGCCTCCATGGAATACCACCGGCCGTGGGGTTATTCCCGCAAGACCCCGGGCCGGTCCCGAAGGACCGGCCCGGGGACCCGGACGGGTCAGCCCCTCAGCGGACCCTCACAGCTGAAGTCCGCCGTGCCCGCGGCACGGCCGGACCACAGGTCGACCTTGCCGAAGGAGCAGTTCATGTCGGCGAAGTTGTTGGCGCCCGCCTTGCTGCGCTCGAGGACGAAGTAGTCGATCGTCTTCGACATGTCCTTGAAGACCAGGTCGGCGTCGCCCGGGCTGCTCAGGTTCGCGGTGATCCGGCCGGTGCAGACGAAGCGCGGGCGGTCGGACGAGCCCGCCGCCTTGCAGTCGGGCGACTGGCCCGTAGCGGCGGCGAAGGAGGAGCGGACCGAGGCCGCCGAGGCGTCCTGCAGCCGGTTCACCGGGGTGAAGGCGGTGGCCGGCACGTACAGGTCCTTGACCTTGCCGATCTGCTTGTCGAGGAACGCGTTGTAGTCGCGCTGCACGGCCCCGTCGCGCCCCATGCGGCTCCGCCAGGCGTCGAAGCCCGCCACGTCGTTCGCGCGCAGGTAGCCGTACATCTCCCGCAGCAGCGACGGCCGCTCGCTCCACAGGTACTCGAAGAACGTGCCGGCGTAGTTGTAGAACCGGAAGCCGTCGCGGTCGTACTCGGCGTGGAGCAGCTGGTCGACGGTCATGCGCGGCTTGCCGCCCGCCGTGTCGTTGATGATGCCCTGCACCAGCGACTTGCGCACCCGTATGCCCTCGTCGCGGGTCGACCCGTCGAAGAACTCGGCCGTGCCCTCGTCCATGGCCGTGGTGCGGTCGTTCTGGTACCACGGGCCCTCGCCGAAGCTGCCCGGCACCGCCCAGCGGCCGTTGAGGTAGTGGGTGTACTCGTGGCGGAAGAGCTCCTCGAGCGTCAGCGTGGAGTCCTGCGGCACACGGCGCTCGTACGTGTAGAAGGTGGCGCCGTTCTCGATGTAGATGCCGCCGTTGTTGGTGCCCATGCCCGTCAGCAGCGGGTGGTAGATCTCGTAGTCCGAGCGCGAGGCGTACAGGACGATGTTCAGCGTGGAGTTGGTGTCGCCCGCCAGCGGCTGGTCGGTGCCGAGCACGCGGTGGTACTGCGCCTTGACCTGCTTGCTCGCGTAGTACAGCCGGTCGACGGTGGCCCGGTCGAGCGCGGTGCGGACCTTGATGCCGCCGTTGTCGTAGGTGTACGTGTACGGGAACAGGCGCCGGTCGATGTCCGCCTTGCACACGCCGTACTGCTTGCAGGCGCCGTACTCGTTGAGCCAGGCGACGGCCTTGCCCCAGGGCTCGCTGCCCTGGCCGAAGGTGCGGACGACCGTGTCCAGCAGCCCGCCCAGCGAGGAGGTGACCTCGCCCTTGAGCGCGTCGATCTGGCCGAGGCGGCCGTACTCGTTGACGGCGTCGCGGGCCACCCAGGCGTTGTCCGTGCCCTTGAGGTGGGAGTAGCCGGCGAACGCCTTGAGGGCGGCGCGGTAGGCCGGGTCGGCGGCGACGGCCGAGCGGAAGGCGGTGTCGTTGTTGTTGACGCCCAGGTAGCCCACGGACAGCGCGCCCAGCGCGGCACCGCCCCAGCCCGCGTCCTTGGCGGTGTCGGGGTGGGAGGCGTCGAACATGCCCAGGATCCGCTTCATCAGCGGGAGTTGGTACTGGCGCAACCCTTGGCCACTGGCGGCGTACAGGGCCTCGCGCAGGGTCTCGCCGTTGACGCGGGTGGCGTCGAAGGTGTGCCCGCCGATGCCGAAGTAGTACACCGCGCGGCGGACGGCCTCGACGGTGGTGGCGTCGGTGAGGTCGATCTCGTCGTGCGAGAAGTCGTGGTAGGCCGCCGCGTGGAGGTAGGTGAACATCTCCAGCACATGGGAGGTGTTCTTCCCGTCGTGCCAGTAGCCGTAGCGCTCGGCGCGCTGGGCGACGGCCCGGACGTTCTCCCTGGAGAAGACCCGGGTCATCCGCGAGTCCCAGGTCCACAGGACGTCGCGCAGGCAGCCGTCGGCGGTGACGGCCGGGTCCATGAGGAAGTCGGCGAACTGCTCGGGCGAGAGCCGGCTGATGCCGTCGACGGTGCAGGGAACGCTGGTGCCGCCGATGTTGACGCGCGGGGTGACGGACTTCGCCACGCCCTTGGGGACGGCTTTGCCGTCCTTGGCCTTGTGCGGCCCGGGCACGCGTCCGTCGGTGAGCTCGCCGGGCGCGCTGGACTTCGCCGACTGCTGCTCGGGGGCCTTGGCGAGACGGGTGACCTCGTCGAAGGGGTTGGGCGTGCGGGCGTCGGGCCGTACGGCCGCGGCGGGGGCGGCGGGGGACGCGGCGGATTTCGCGGGAGCGGGGGAGTCCGCGTAGCCGGTCTGGACGGCCGTGGCGCAGAGGGTCACCGCGATGGCGGTGGTCAGCAGGGATCTGCGCACGAGGGTGGAGTGGAACACCGATGAACTCCTGTGTGGGAGGTGGAGTGGCCGCTCTGTTACGGGTGGCGCTCTGTTGCGGGTGTGCTCTGTTGCAGGTGGTGCGTGGGGGACCCGTGCGGCGGCATGTGATGTGTAACGTAGTAATGTGAAATGGCACTGACAAGCCCCTGGGCGACTGAGGATGTGTCAGGAGCCTCACACGCGAAATCCGTTATCGGTCCGTCAACTGCGCGGAACGCGGGTTCTGTTCACGCCATCGCGTGTACGAGCCGCTCGTGGCGCACGTGGTCAGATATCCCGCGCCGACCCCGCGTACGATCTCCTCGCCCCGGCCGGCGAGCGGACCGTCGCGACGCCACCCCAGCACATGGCGGTACCAGAGCGGATCGCCCGCCAGCGGGCGCACCACGACGCCCGGCACCTCCAGGAAGGTGGCCTGGCACAGGCTGACCGCGAGCCCCGCCCGTACGAGCTCGACCAGCTGACGGCCCTCCGCCTCGTAGGGCGTCCGCGGCCGACGGCCCGTCAGGGCGAGTGCGGTCGACCAGTATTCGCGCGTCCGGTCGCTGTCGGGGCGTGGCACCGCCCACACCTCCTCGACGAGGCGGCCGAGGTCCACCTCCTCCCGGGCCGCCAGCGGATGCGCGGCGGGCAGCAGCGCGAAGACGGGCTCGGTCACCAGCGGCCGCAGCTCGATGTCGCCGGGCGGCACCAGCTCCTGGCCCGGGCTGTCACCGAGCACGGCCGCCTCCAGCCGCCCGGCGGCCAGGTCGTCGAGCAGCGGCGCGGCCGCGTACTGGCAGCGTGCCGTCACCTCGGCCCCGGGCCGTACCGCGCGGATCGCCAGGACCAGATGGCCCAGCAGGGGCGCGCCCACCGAGCCGACGCGCACCCGGTCCGGGTCCGCCCGGCGGCGCGCGGCACGGGCGGTGTCGGCCAGCAGACCGTCGACGCCCGGCAGGACGGCCCGGGCCCGGGCGAGGACCAGCTCCCCCAACGGCGTGGCCACGACGCCCGCGCGCCCCCGGTCGAAGAGCGTCCCGCCCAGCATCGCCTCGATGCGCCGGAGCTGGGCGCTGAGCCCCGGCTGCGTCGTGCGCAGCGCGGCCGCCGCGCGCGTGAGGCTGCCCGCCTCCTCGATCGCGCACACCACCCGCAGATGCCGTAACTCGAGATCCATGCCGCGGATGTTATGGACCGGCGTGAGCTTCCCGACAGGCCCGGGCCTCAGCACCCTTATGCGAAACATCACACGCTCCTGCGAAGGGAGTTCGCGATCTCATGAACGGAAATCCTCCCTCCGGACCGGCCCGATCCGCACTTCTGCCGGCCATGGCCGCCGTCCTGCTCCTCCTGTGCGCACCAGCGCCACCCGCCTCGGCGACCGCGCCGACGCGCGACAGACCCTCGGCCTGTGCCCTGCCCGGCACCACCGGCTGGACCGACGAGGGCCACGGCACCGACCACTCCGTCTTCCAGCGCTCCTCCGGCCCGGTCCGGGTCGCCATGCTCTTCGTGGACTTCCCCGACGCGCCCGCCACCGAGTCCCCGGCCGAGGTCGCCGCCGGTGTCACACCCGGCGCGGACTGGATGCGGAGGGCCTCCTACGGCAAGGCGTGGCCGGACATCACCGAGCACCGGCGCTGGGTACGCATGCCCCACGCGTCCACGGACTACGGCTTCGCCCGGGGGCTGAGCCACGAGACCCACGAGGCCTACGTCAAGGACGCCGTGACGGCGGCCGACCCCCACGTGGACTTCTCGCGGTACGACATGGTCTACGTCGTTCCCACCCGGAACGCCTCCGCCATCTCCTTCTCGCCCACCTACATCCACGAGCCGGGAACGCGCGGTGTCGTCGCCGACGGCCACCGGCTGAAGTGGGCGGTGACCTTCGGCCAGGACGTCCGGCGCTGGGGGCCGAGGATCGTGGGCCACGAGACCGCCCACACCTTCGGCCTGCCCGACCTCTACGCCTTCGACGCGGCCGGCGACGCCCACCGTTTCGCCGGCGGCTGGGACGTGATGGGTCTGATCGGCGGCGCGGCGCCGCAGTACTTCGCCTGGCATTCGTGGAAACTCGGCTGGACCGAGGACCGCCAGGTGGTCTGCCGCGCGACCGTGGGCGCCGGCACCGTCCGCCTGACCGCCGTCGAACACGGCGGCGGCGTCAAGATGGCCGTCGTCCGCACCGGCCCCACGACCGCCTACGTCGTCGAGTCGCGGCGGGCGGTCGGCACGGACGCGCGTGCCTGCGCGACGGGTGCGCTGGTGTACAAGGTCGACTCGTCCGTACCGACGGGCAAGGGCCCGATCCGCGTGATGGACGCCCGCCCCGCCACCACCCCGCCGACCGGCTGCCGCCCCCTGGACGACGCCCCGTACCGGCCGGGCGAGTCGTTCACGGACCCGGCCGCGGGCGTGCGCGTCGACGTCCTGCGCTCCGACGCCCACGGCGACACGATCCGCGTCACGAAGTCGTAGCGTCTGTCCGGAGGCCCCCCTTGACTCCGGCCCTCCGGCCCCCGCCGGGGCCCGGGGCTTGCCCCGGTTACGGGAAGGGGCGGGACTGGGGAAGAAACCCCGCCGCGACGGCGCTCAGCCACGATCCACCGCCCCGGCGGTGCCGGACCGCCCTCGGCCCCGGCCGCTCAAACCGTCGCCGCCTCGGGGAAGTGGCAGGCCACCCGCCGCCCCTCACCCGGCACCAGGTCCCCCAGCGTCGGCGCCTCGCGCCGGCAGATCTCCCGCGCGGCCGGGCACCGCGGATGGAACGTACAGCCCGGCGGGGGAGCCGCCGGACTCGGCGGATCGCCGAGCAGGGTGATCCGCTCGCGCGTCCGCTCCGCCGCCGGATCCGGCAGGGGCACAGCCGAGAGCAGGGCCCGCGTATACGGGTGGGCCGGGGCCGCGTACACCCGCTCCTTGTCCCCGACTTCCACGATCCGCCCCAGGTACATGACGGCGACCCGGTCGCACACCCGCTTCACCACGGACAGGTCGTGGGCGATGAAGAGACAGGCGATCCCGAGCTCGCGCCGCAGCCGTTCCAGGAGATGGACGATCTGGGCCTGCACGGAGACGTCGAGGGCCGAGACCGGCTCGTCGGCGACGATCAGGCGGGGGCCGGTGGCGAGCGCGCGGGCGATGCCGATGCGCTGGGCCTGGCCGCCGGAGAACTCGTGCGGGTAGCGGTCGACGTGCTCGGGGATGAGCCCCACGAGCTCCATCAGCTCCACGGCCCGCGCGCGGGCGGCCGCCGCCGAAGCGCCCTGCGTCAGCAGCGGGTCGGCGATGATCCGGGCGACCGTCTGGCGCGGGTTGAGGGAGGAGTGCGGGTCCTGGAAGACCATCTGCAGCTCCTTGCGGAGCGGTTTCAGCTCGCGCTGCCGCAGCCGGCTGATGTCCCGGCCGTCGTAGGCGATCGTTCCGGAGGTCGGTTCCAGGAGCCGTACGATCATGCGGCCGGTGGTGGACTTGCCGCAGCCGGACTCCCCGACCAGCCCCAGGGTCTCGCCCGCGGCGACGTCGAAGGAGACGCCGTCGACGGCCCGTACGGGAGCGGAGCGGCCCCGTCTGCCGGGGAAGGTCATGGTCAGGTCCCTGACGGAGAGCAAGGGACGGTCGGCCGCGGTCATCGGGTGCCTCCGTGGGCTCCGGCGCCGGAGCGCAGGGGAAGGTGACAGGCCACCAGACGGTCTCGGGCCCGGACGAGCGGCGGCCGTGTCGCCTCGCACCGGCGCCGTTCGGCGCCCGTCGCGGCCGCCGCCACGGGACAGCGCGGCGCGAAGGGGCACCCGGGGGACGGGTCCAGCAGCGAGGGCGGGCTGCCCGGGATGGCCCGCAGGGGCGCGTCGTCCGGGTCGTCGAGGCGGGGGACGGAGTCGAGCAGCCCCTGGGTGTAGGGGTGGGCGGGGTCGGTGAAGAGGGCGTCGACGGGAGCGTGTTCGGCGGCCCGCCCCCCGTACATGACCAGCACGTCCTGGGCGACGCGGGCGACGACGCCGAGGTCGTGGGTGATCAGGACGACGGCGAGTCCGCGCTCCCGCTGCAGCCGGGCGATCAGCTCCAGGATCTGGGCCTGGACGGTGACGTCGAGGGCGGTGGTCGGCTCGTCGGCGATGAGCAGGTCGGGTTCGCAGGCCAGCGCCATGGCGATCATCGCGCGCTGGCGCATCCCGCCGGAGAACTGGTGCGGATGCTCTCCCGCCCGGCGCGCGGGCTCCGGGATGCCGACCTCGCCGAGCAACTCGACGGCCCGTCGGCGGGCGGCGGCGCGGCCGGTGCCGAAGTGGACGCGCTGGTGTTCGGCTATCTGCTCGCCGACGGTGTAGTAGGGGTGGAGGCTGGAGAGCGGGTCCTGGAAGATCATCGCCATCCGCCGTCCGCGCAGTCGGTTCAGTTCGCGTTCGGGCAGTCCGACCAGCTCGCGGCCGTCGAGGACGATGGAGCCGGTGACCTCGGCGGAGGTGTGGAGGCCCAGGACGGCCAAGGAGGTGACGGACTTCCCGGAGCCGGATTCGCCGACGATGCCGAGGGTGCGGCCTCGTCGTACGGAGAAGCCGAGGGAGTCCACGGCCCGTACGGGCCCGTGCCGGGTGGGGAAGGTGACGGTCAGGTCCGTGACGGACAGCAGGGGTGGTTCGTGCGCGGTGGCGGCCATCAGTACCTCACTCGCGGGTCGACGACGGCGTAGAGCAGGTCGACGGCCAGGTTGGCGACGACGATGAAGGCGGCGGCCAGGAGGGTGACGCCGAGGACGACCGGCTGGTCGCCGGTGGACAGGGCGCCGTAGAAGAGCCGCCCGATCCCCGGGAGCCCGAAGAGGGACTCGGTGATGACCGCGCCCGCGAGGAGTCCGCCCAGGTCCATGCCGAAGAGGGTGAGGACCGGGGTCATGCCCGCGCGCAGCCCGTGCTTGACGACGACGGTGCGGCGCGGGAGGCCCTTGGCGCGGGCGGTGCGGATGTATGGCTCCGTCATCGTCTCGATCATCGAACCGCGGCTCTGGCGGGCGTACATGGCGGCGTACAGGACGGCCAGGGCCAGCCAGGGCAGGAGGAGGTTCGACGCCCAGTGGACGGGGTCGTCGCCGAAGGGCACGTACTGCGGGTAGGGGAGCAGTCCGGCCGTGCGGACGATGCCGTAGATCAGCGTCATCGAGGTGAAGTAGACCGGCAGCGAGGCGGCGGCGACGGCACCGACCATCAGGACCCGGTCGGTGAGGGTGTCCTTGCGCAGGGCCGCGGTGACCCCGGCGCCGAGGCCGAGGAGCAGCCAGAGCACGGCCGCGCCCAGGGCGAGGGAGGCGGAGACCGGCAGCCGGTCCATCAGCAGGTCCCAGACGGCCTCGGAGTTCTCGTACGAGTAGCCGAGGCAGGGGAAGGCGCAGTGCAGGGCGTACTGTCCGCCGCCCAGGGTGCGGCCGGTGAAGATGCCGGTGACGAAGTCGGCGAACTGCCGCCACAGTGGCTGGTCGAGGCCCATGTGGGCGCGGATGGCGGTCAGTCGCTCGGTGCTGCAGGACTTGCCGCAGGCCGCGGCGGCGGGGTCGGAGGGCAGCACGTAGAAGATGGTGAAGGTGACGGCGGCGATGGCGACGAGCACGCCGATGACGCCGAGGAGCCGGCGGCCGATGTAGAGGATCACGCGCGGGCGCTCCTCGGGTCGAGGACGTCGCGCAGGGCGTCGCCGAGCAGGGTGAAGGCGAGCACCGTCAGGAACAGACAGGTGCTGGGGATGACGAAGTACATGGGGTCGGTGTCGTAGAAGGCGACGCTCTCGGCGATCATCTGTCCCCAGGAGGGTGTGGGCGGGCGGACCCCGACGCCCAGGTAGCTCAGCGCCGCCTCGGTCGCGATCATGCCGGGAACGATCAGGGTGGTGTAGGCGATGACGGGTCCCGCGACGCCGGGGAGGATCGCGCGGGTGAGGATCCGCCAGGGGCCGGAGCCGCTGACGCGGGCCGCGTCGACGTATTCGCGGCGCTTGAGCGAGAGGGTCTGGCCGCGGACGACCCGGGCGACGCCGGGCCAGCCGAACAGGCCGATGACGGCGGTCATCAGCAGGACGCGGTTGACGTCCTTCGCCACCGACAGCATGGCGATCATGAAGATGAGGGAGGGGAAGGACATGGTGAGGTCCATCAGGCGGGAGAGGACGGCGTCGACGCGGCCGCCGAAGTAGCCCGCCGCGATGCCGGCCGCCGTCCCGGTGACGACGACGATCGCGGTGGCGGTAAGGGCGATGAGCAGCGAGACCTGGGCGCCGTGGACGACGCGGGCGAAGAGGTCGCGGCCGGTGAGGGGTTCGACGCCGAGCCAGTGGTCGGCGGAGATGCCGCCGAGCGGGCCGATCGGCCGGCCGCCCAGGTAGGGGTCGACGGCGGTCTTGTCGAACTCCTCCGGCGTGAAGCCGCACAGCGCGCTGAGCAGGGGGGCGCCGGCCGCCATGAGCAGGAAGAGGGCGACGACGCCGAGCGAGATCCGCACGGAGGCGCGGCGGAGCAGTTCCGCGCGGGCGAGCCGCCAGGGGCCGCTGCCGGCGGGCACGCCGGCCGGTACGGGGGTCGTGGTGGTGGTCATGTCGCGGCGGCCTCTCAGCCCTGGCCCTTGGCGGGGTCCTTGAGGCCGATCGTCGCGTAGTCGAGCTGGCCGCCGAAGGAGGTCTGCCCGTAGGCGCCGGCGATGTTGCCGCCGACGACCAGGGGATAGCGACGGACCAGCACCGGCACGGCCGGGGCCTTGGCGAGGATGGCGCCGTCCAGCCGCTGCCAGGCCGCGGCCGCCTGCCGGGTGTCGGTCATGGCGGCGATCTCGTCCATCCGCTTCATGGTGGCGTCGTCGCGGAAGAGCGAGTGGTTGCCGGAGTTGCCCTTCTCCTTGATGTAGCGGGCGTCGAAGACGAAGGGCAGGAAGGTGGAGCCGGAGGGGTAGTCGGGGCACCAGCCCGTGTACACCATGTCGGTGCGGTTCTTCGTGTCGCCGATGGTGGCGTAGAACGCGGAGGGGTCGACCGTCTCGATGGTGACCTTGATGCCGGCCCGGGCCAGGGATTGCTGTATCGCCTCGGCCCGGCCCTTGTCGCCGGACGGTACGGTGATGCCGGTGGAGAAGCCGTCCGGCTTTCCGGCCTCCTTCAGCAGTTGTCTGGCCTTCGCGGTGTCGCCCTCGGCGGAGACCTTCAGGGTGTCGGGCTGGGTGCCGCCGAAGAGCGCGGCCGGCATGTACGCGGTCGACAGGTCGTTGAAGGCGGGGCCGCCGGACGTGGTCAGGACGGCGTCGCGGTCGAGGGCGTAGCGCACGGCCTGACGTACCTTCACGTTGTCGAAGGGCGCGCGGCCGGTGTGCATCTGGACCATGTCGGTGCAGTTGGTGGACTCGGCCACGAGCCGCTTGCGCACCGCCGGGTCGGGCAGCACCTTGACCGCGCTCTCCGGCCGCAGCGCGTACCAGGGGACGGCGGAGGCGTCGGCGCCCTGATCGGCGATCATCCGGTCGTCGATCTGGTTCGCCCTGAGGCCCATCACCATGACCAGCCGGTCCGGGTACGCCTTGCGCACCTCGTCCGTCGCGGGGTCCCAGTGCTCGTTGCGGACGAGGACCAGCTTCTTGCCCCGCGCATAGGAGTCGATCTTGTACGGCCCGGAGGAGAACGGCCGGTTGTCGTACTGTGGGCCGTTGTCGCGCGCCCGGGGTACGGGGGCGAAGGTGGGCATCACCGTCGCGTTGGGGAACTCGGCGAAGGGCTTGCGCAGTTCGAAGACGATGGTGCGGTCGTCGGGGGTCTTGACCGAGTCCAGGTGCTTGCCCTGGGCGGGGCCCTGGTAGCCGTCGGCGCCGGCGAGGTAGCGGGCGGCGTAGTCGGCGCCGCCGGGCAGGTCGGGGGAGAAGGACCGCTCGACGTTGTATTTGACGTCCTGCGCGGTGACGGGCGTCCCGTCCTCGTACTTCACCCCCTGTTTGAGATGGAACGTCCAGGTCCTGGCGCCGTTCGAGGGGGTGCCGAGGTCGGTGGCGAGGTCGGGCACCAGGTGGTTGCCCTGGACGCCGGGGGCGGCCTGGTACGTCACCAGCGTGCGGTAGAGCAGCCGGGTCCCGAAGCCCATGGCGTTCATGACCCAGTTGCGGGCGGGGTCGAGGTGGGCGAAGTCCTGGTTGGACAGGACGGTGAGGGTGCCGCCCTTCCGCGGTGTGCCGCCGACCACGGTGCCTTCCTCGGCCGGGGCGGGGTGCCCGGTGCCGTCCCGGCCGCCGCCGCCCGCCCGGTGTCCGCCGGAACAGCCGGACGCGCCGAGTGCGAGGGTGGCCGCCAGGGCGGCTAGAGCCGTACGGGTGCGCTTGTTCATCAGTGGTCACTCCGTGAACAGTCGAACAGCCGAACTGCTGGCTGAAATGTGACCCGTAACATAGTAATGTGAAATTGCACTGACAAGATGTCAGCATCTCTGTTACCCACCTGTGTCCGAGGAGGAGTCCCATGAACGAACCGACGGCCACCGCGATCCGGACGGTGAGTCACGACCTGCCCGTCACCCCCGAGTTCGAGCGCTTCATGGCGGGCGGCTGGGCGGCCACCCCGCTGCCCGGCGACATCCGGCTGCCCGTGGCGGACCTCGCCGCCGCCCGCCGGGCGAAGCTCTCCGCGCGCTTCCCCGGCGAGCGGCTGATCGTCCCCGCCGGGGAGCTCGCGGTCCGATCCAACGACTGCGACCACCGCTTCCGCCCCCACAGCGCGTACGCCTGGCTCACCGGGCTGACCGGCGAGGAACAGGCGGGCCACGTCCTCGTCATGGAGCCGGACGGCCCCCACGGCCACGAGGCGGTCCTCCACCTGCGGCCCCGCTCGCCGCGCGTCGGCGAGGAGTTCTACCGGGACCGCCGCTACGGCGAGTTCTGGGTCGGCCGGCGCCCCGACCTGGCCGAGGCCGAGCGCATGACCGGCATCCGCTGCACGGCCCTCGGCGCCCCCGGCCCGCTGCCGCCCGGCCGTAACGCGTCCACCGACTCCGAACTCGCCGCCGTCCTCAGCGAGCTGCGCCTCGTCAAGGACGCCTGGGAGGTCGCGCAGCTCCAACTGGCCGTGGACCACACCACCGCCGGGTTCGAGGACGTCGTCCGGGCGCTGCCGCGCGCCCTCGCCCACCCCCGTGGCGAGCGGTGGATCGAGGGCGTCTTCGGGCTGCGCGCCCGCGCCGAGGGCAACGGAACCGGCTACGAGACCATCGCCGCCTCCGGAGCGCACGCCTGCGTCCTCCACTGGATACGCAACGACGGGCCCCTGGACGCCGGCGAACTGCTGCTGCTGGACGCCGGAGTGGAAACGGACACCCTCTACACCGCCGACATCACCCGCACCCTGCCGCTCTCCGGCCGCTTCTCGCCCGTCCAGCGCCAGGTGTACGAGCTGGTCCTCGCTGCCCAGGAGGCGGGCATCGCCGCCCTCAAGCCGGGCGCGAGCTTCCGCGACTTCCACCGGGCCGGCATGCGGGTCATCGCGGAGGGCCTCGCCGAGTGGGGCGTACTGGCCGATGCCGAGGGTGACTTCCACCGCCGCTACACCCTCTGCAGCAGCGGCCATATGCTCGGCCTGGACGTCCACGACTGCGCCCAGGCCCGGGCCGACGTCTATCTCGACGGCGTCCTGGAGGAGGGGCAGGTGCTCACCGTCGAACCCGGGCTCTACCTCCAGCCCGACGACGAGACGCTGCCGCCCGAGCTGCGCGGGATCGGGGTGCGGATCGAGGACGACCTGGTGATCACGGCCGAAGGGGCGCGGCTGATGTCGGGGGCGCTGCCCCGCACTCCGGACGCGATCGAGGCCTGGATGGGGGAGTTGCTCGAGGGCTGATCGCTCGTCAAGTCTTGGCAGTGGCTAGTGCAATGTGAAATATTACTGCTGTGTTCACGAGCGACTCCCCGGACGTCATCGTCGTCGGAGCGGGCGTGGTCGGCGCGGCCTGCGCCTACTACGCCGCCCGCCACGGCCTCTCCGTCACCGTGCTCGACCGTGGTCCCGTCGCGGGCGGGACCACGGGGGCCGGTGAGGGAAACCTCCTGGTCTCCGACAAGGAGCCCGGACCCGAACTCGAACTCGCCCTCCTCTCCACCGGATTGTGGCGGGAGCTGGCCGACCGGCTCCCGGAGCGGGTCGAGTACGAGCCCAAGGGCGGCCTGGTCGTCGCCTCCGCCGACGCCGGCATGAAAGCGCTGCGGGACTTCGCCGCCGCGCAGGCGACGGCGGGCGTCACCGCCCACGAGATACCGGCGGACCGCCTGGCCGACCTGGAGCCGCACCTGGCCCCCGGCCTCGCCGGCGGCTTCCACTACCCCCAGGACGCCCAGGTCCAGCCCGCCCTCGCCGCCGCCCATCTGCTGCGCGCGTCGGGTGCTCGGGTGCGCACCGGTGAGGAGGTCACCGCGATCCTCACCGGGCCGGACGGCGGGGTGCGGGGTGTCCGCACCCGGGCCGGCACGGTGCGCGCCCCGCGCGTCGTGAACGCCACCGGCACCTGGGGCGGCGAACTCGCCCGCCTCGCCGGGTCCCACCTGCCCGTCATGCCCCGCCGCGGCTTCGTCCTCGTCACCGAACCCCTGCCGCGCGTCGTACGGCACAAGGTCTACGCCGCCGACTACGTCGCGGACGTGGCCAGCGGCTCCGCGGCCCTGCAGACCTCGGCCGTCGTGGAGGGCACCCCCAGCGGGCCCGTCCTCATCGGCGCCAGCCGCGAGCGCGTCGGCTTCGACCGCACCCTGTCGGTGGAGGCGCTGCGCCGCCTCGCGGCCCAGGCCACCGCCCTCTTCCCGGTCCTCGCCGGGGTACGGGCGATGCGGACGTACGCGGGATTCCGCCCGTACCTGCCCGACCACCTGCCCGCGATCGGCGCCGACCCGCGCGTGCCGGGACTGCTGCACGCCTGCGGGCACGAGGGCGCCGGCATCGGCCTGGCACCGGCCACCGGGCTGATCCTCGCCCGGCTTCTGACGGACGCCGAACCACCGCTCGACACCGGACCGTTCGACCCCGGTCGCTTCACGCCCGGCCCCTGACCGACCGCGCCGCCCACCCACCACCACGTGCCGACCGCCGAGCGCCCGCGCGTTTCCGCCCGTCGCGTCCCGCCGTCCGTCAACCGCCCGCCCGTCCAGGGCCAGGGCTCCGTCCCCCCGCTCACCCACCCCCGAGAGGAGGCCCGCAGTGGCCCGTACGCCCGTCGAACTGGCCGGGGCGGAGCCCGGTCCGTCGTTCGCGATCTCTTTCGACGGCCGTGACGTCCCCGCCCTGCCCGGGCAGAGCGTCGCCGCCGCGCTCTGGGCGGCAGGCATCCTCGCCTGGCGCACCACCCGCGAAGGCGGGCGCCCGCGCGGCGCGTTCTGCGGCATCGGCCAGTGCTACGACTGCCTCGCCACCGTCAACGGCCGCCCGAACCGCCGCGCCTGCCTCGTACCCGCCCGCCCCGGCGACCGCGTCACCACCCAGGAGGGACACGGCCGTGCCGACCTCGCCGTCTGAGACCTTCGACCTCGCCGTCATCGGCGCCGGCCCCGCCGGCCTCGCCGGAGCCGTCACCGCGAACGAGGCCGGGCTGTCCGTGGCCCTGCTGGACTCCGCCGCGCACACCGGCGGCCAGTACTTCCGCCACCCCGCCCCCGCCCTCGGCGCGACCCGGCCGCAGGCCCTCCACCACGACTGGCCCGCCTACGCCGCCCTGCGCGCACGCCTCGCCGCGAGCAGCGTGAAACACCTGCCCGGCCACCACGTGTGGACCGTCACCCGCGAGGCCGAGGACCGCTGGACCGTACACGCCCTCACCGGCACCGACAGCGAAGCGGACGAACCGGTGACCGTACGGGCCCGCGCCGTCCTGCTCGCCACCGGCGCCTACGAACGGCAACTGCCCTTCCCCGGCTGGACCCTGCCCGGCGTCGTGGGCGCCGGTGGAGCCCAGGCCATGCTCAAGGCCGGGCTCGTCCTGCCCGGCAAGCGCGTCGTCGTCGCCGGCAGCGGACCCCTGCTGCTCGCGGTCGCCTCCTCGCTCGCCACCGCCGGCGCCCGGGTGCCCGCCGTCGTCGAGGCATCCGGCTACCTCGGCTACGCCCGTCGGCCCCGAGCCCTCGTCACCAACCCCCACAAGCTCCTCGAAGCGGCCGTCCACGGCTCGGCGCTGCTGCGCCACCGCGTACCGGTGCGCACCCGCAGCGTCGTCACCCAGGTGCACGGCACCGACCGCGTCGAGGCCGTCATCGTCGCCCGCGCCGACCGCCACTGGCGGCCCGTGCCCGGCACCGGGCGCCGCATCGCCTGCGACGCCCTGGCCGTCGGCCACGGGCTCGTCCCCCAGATCGAACTCGCCACCACCCTCGGCTGCGCCACCCGGCGCACCCCCGACGGCACCACCGCACTCGACCTCGACGGCTTCCAGCGCACCTCCGTACCCGGCCTCTGGGCCGCCGGTGAGCCCGGCGGCATCGGCGGCTGGGCGCTGGCCCGCACCGAGGGCGAACTGGCCGGTCTCGCCATCGCCGCCCGGCTCGCCGGCCGGCCCCCGCACACCGGCGGACGGCTGCGCGGCCTGCGCCGCGACCGCGCCAGGATGCGGGCCTTCGCCGAGGCCATGGCCGCCGCCCACGCCCCCGGCCACGGCTGGACGCGGTGGCTCACCGACGACACCGACGTCTGCCGCTGCGAAGAGGTCACCGCCGGCCGCGTCCGCGAAGCGGCCCGCGACCTCGGCGCCCATGACGCCCGCACCGTCAAGCTCCTCACCCGCGCCGGCATGGGCTGGTGCCAGGGGCGGATGTGCGGGGCGGCCGTCGCCTGCCTGGCGACGGAAGGCGTGACGGACGGCACGGCGGAGGGGACCGTGCCGCCGTCCGCCGAACGCAGACCACTGGCCGTACCCGTCGCGCTCGGGGCCCTCGGCTCCGAACCTTCCGAGCGGCACGCCGCAGAACCCGACACAGAAAGGCCCACCGCACCATGACCGTCAACTCCTGGAGCACCGACCGACCCTGGCGCGGCATCATGGTCGCCACCGCGCTCCCGCTGCGCGACGACCTCTCCGTCGACCACGATGCCTACGCCGAGCACGTCCGCTGGCTCCTCGACAACGGCTGCGACGGCGTCGTCCCCAACGGCTCCCTGGGTGAATACCAGACCCTCACCGCCGACGAGCGCGCCCGCGTCGTGCGCACCGCCGTCGAGGCGGCCGGTGACGGCGCCCGCGTGATGCCCGGCGTCGCCGCCTACGGCGCCGCCGAGTCCCGCCGCTGGGCCGAGCAGGCCGCCGAGGCCGGCTGCGGCTCCGTCCTGCTGCTGCCCCCCAACGCCTACCGCGCCGACGAGGACGCCGTACGCGCCCACTACGCCGAGGTCGCCCGGGCCGGCATACCGGTCGTCGCCTACAACAACCCCATCGACACCAAGGTCGACCTCACCCCCGCCCTGCTCGCCCGGCTGCACGCCGACGGCCACATCGTGGCGGTCAAGGAGTTCTCCGGCGACGTCCGGCGCGCCTACGAGCTCGCCGAGCTCGCCCCCGAACTCGACCTGCTCATCGGCGCCGACGACGTCCTGCTCGAACTCGCGGTCGCCGGGGCCGTCGGCTGGATCGCCGGCTACCCCAACGCCTTCCCCGCCGCCTGCGCCGAGCTCTACCACGCCGCCGTCGCCGGCGACCTCACCACGGCCCTGCCGCTGTACAAGTCCCTCCACCCGCTGCTGCGCTGGGACTCCAAGACCGAGTTCGTCCAGGCCATCAAGCTCTCCATGGACATCGCCGGACGCCACGGCGGCCCCACCCGTCACCCCCGTCTGCCGCTGACCGGCGAGACCGAGGCCGCGGTGCGCGCCGCCACCGAGAAGGCCGTCGCCGACGGACACCACTGAGCCGCCCGTTCCGTCTCCCGTCTCCCGGCTTCCGAAAGGACGTCCGTGCGCACCCGTCACGTCTTCCACGCCGTCGACTCGCACACCGAGGGCATGCCCACCCGCGTCATCACCGGCGGCGTCGGGGTGATTCCCGGCGCCACCATGGCCGAGCGCCGGCTGCACTTCATCGAGCACCTGGACCACCTGCGCACCCTGCTGATGTACGAGCCGCGCGGCCACGCCTCGATGAGCGGCGCGATCCTGCAGCCGCCCACCCGGCCCGACGCCGACTACGGCGTGCTGTACATCGAGGTCTCCGGCGTGCTGCCGATGTGCGGGCACGGCACGATCGGGGTCGCCACCGTGCTCGTCGAGACGGGCATGGTGCCGGTCGCCGAGCCCGTCACCACCGTACGGCTCGACACCCCGGCCGGCCTGATCACCGTCGACGTACGGGTCGAGGACGGCGCGGCCAGGTCCGCCACGCTCACCAACGTGCCCTCCTTCTGCCTCGGCCTCGACCGCAAGGTGGACGTGCCCGGATACGGCACGGTGACCTACGACCTGGCCTTCGGCGGCAACTTCTACGCCTTCGTGGAACTGGACGCGCTGGGCCTGCCCTTCGACCGGTCCCGCAAGGACGACCTGCTGGCCGCCGGGCTCGCCGTCATGGACGCCGTCAACGCCTCCCCGGACCGGCCCGTCCACCCCGAGCGCCCCGAGATCAGCGGCCTCAAGCACGTCTACCTCGCCGCGCCCGGCTCCGACGCCCACCACTCGCGGCACGCGATGGCCATCCACCCCGGCTGGTTCGACCGCTCGCCCTGCGGCACCGGGACCTCCGCCCGGATGGCGCAGCTGCACGCCCGGGGGCTGCTGCCGCTGGGCCGGGACTTCGTCAACGAGTCCTTCATCGGCACCCGCTTCACCGGCCGCCTGGTGGGGGAGACCGAGGTCGGCGGGCTGCCGGCGGTCGTCCCCACCATCACCGGGCGCGCCTGGATCACCGGCACCGCCCAGTACTTCCTCGACCCGGACGACCCCTTCCCCGGAGGCTTCCTGCTATGACGTCCTTCCCTACGGCGTCCTCCGCCATGACGTCCTTCGTCTCCCGCAACCCGGCCGATCCCTCCGACGTCCTCGGCGAGTTCCCGGCGTCCGGCGCGCCCGCCGTGGCCGCCGCCGTGGAGCGGGCCCGCGCCGCCCAGCCCGGCTGGGCGGCGTCCGGCGCCGCCGCCCGTTCCTCGGCGCTCACCGCGGTCGCCGCCGCCGTCGAGGCCGCCGCCGGGGAACTGGCCGCGCTCGCCGTGCGGGAGGTGGGCAAGCCGATCGCCGAGGCGCGGGCCGAGGTGGCCCGCACCGCCGCGATCTGGCGGTACTACGCCCAGGCCCCCTACGAGCCCACCGGAACCGTCCACGAGCCGGCCGCCGGCCCCGGGCTGCTGCTCACCCGCCGTCGCCCGCACGGCGTCGCCGGCCTGATCGCTCCCTGGAACTTCCCCCTCGCCATTCCGAGCTGGAAGGCCGCCCCGGCGCTGGCCGTGGGCAACACCGTCGTCCTGAAACCGGCTCCCGAGGCCACCGCGTGCGCCCGGCGGCTGGCCGGCATCATCGAGGAGGCGCTGCCGGACGGGGTGTTCACCCTCGCCCCCGGCGGCGCCGCCGAGGGCGGTGCCCTGGTCGCCACCGCCGACGTCGTCTCCTTCACCGGCTCCACCGCCGTCGGCGAAGCGGTCGTCCGCGCCGCCACCGCCCGTGGCATCCCCGTCCAGGCCGAGATGGGCGGCCTCAACGCGGCGATCGTCCTGCCCGACGCCGACATCGAGCGGGCCGCCGCCCACATCGCCGTCGCGATCGCCGGGTACGCGGGCCAGAAGTGCACCGCGACCAGCCGGGTGATCGCCGTCGGCGCGGCCCGGGACCCCTTGCGCGAGGCTCTGGCCGAAGCGCTGCGGAAGCTCGCCGTGGGCGATCCGGCGGACCCGGCCACCGTGTGCGGACCGCTCGTCTCCGAGCAGGCGCGCGACCGCTTCGAGCGGGCCCGGGACGGCCTCCGCGCGGTCGTGTCGGGTCCCTCTTTCGCGGGCCCGGGCTGGTACGCGGCCCCCACGCTCGTCGAAGAGGTGCCGCAGGGTCACCGGTTGCTGAGCGAGGAGGTGTTCGGCCCGATCGCCGCCCTGTTGCCGGCGCGGGACACGGCGGAAGCCGTACGGATGGCGAACTCCGTCGCCCAGGGGCTGGTCACCTCGGTCCACACCGCGGACCTCGACGTGGCGCTGCACGCCCTGGACCGCCTGGACACGGGCATGATCCGCGTCAACGCCCCGTCCACCGGAGTCGACTTCCATCTGCCCTTCGGCGGCGCGAAGGCATCCGGCCACGGCCCGCGCGAACAGGGCCGCGCGGCGCTGGAGTTCTATACGTCGAGCCGTACGTACACCCTGGCGCCCGGTGACGCAATGTGACATTGTACGCTGGATGGTCCAGACCGCGTCCGCGTACAAACAGACCGCGTCCGCGTACAAAAGGGAGTCGGACACCATGGGGCACCTCAAGCAGCGCAACCTCATCACCGCCACCGAGCGGCTGCGCGACCAGGTGGCCCATGCCCTGCGGGCCGCCCTGATCTCCGGTGAACTCCGCCCCGGCCAGGTCTACTCCGCGCCGGGGCTCGCGGAGGATTTCGGCGTCTCCGCCACGCCCGTGCGGGAGGCCATGCTCGACCTGGCCCGCGAGGGCCTCGTCGAGCCGGTCCGCAACAAGGGCTTCCGGGTGACCGAGGTCAACGAGCGGGACCTGGACCAGTACACCGAGATCCGCACGCTGATCGAGGTCCCCACGGTCGGCCGGATCACGCGCACCGCCGCCCGCGAGGACCTCGAAGCGCTCCGCCCGGTCGCCGAGGAGATCGTGCGCGCCGCGCGCGACCACGACCTCATCGGCTACCTGGAGGCCGACCGCCAGTTCCACCTCGCGCTGCTGACCCTGTCCGGCAACGAACGCCTCGTCGAGACCGTCAGCGACCTCCGCAAGCGCTCGCGCCTCTACGGCCTGGACGCCCTGGACGAGCGCGGCGAGCTGATCCACTCGGCCGAGGAGCACCTGGAGCTCCTCGACGTGATGCTGGCGGGGGACGCCGAGGGCGCCGAGGCGTGCATGACGCGCCACCTGGGACACGTCCGCTCGCTGTGGGCGAAGGACGCCGAGGCGTGACCTCGACGACTCGCGACCTCGACGACTCGCGACCTCGACGACTCGCGACCTCGATGACTCGTGACCTCGACGACTACTGCCGGATCAACTGGGTGGCCTGTTCGTCCACCCCGGCCGTCGGCCCGGGATCGGGCCGGCGCGCGGAATCGCTGATCTTGAGCAGCAGGGCGATGAGTATCCACGTGGCCACTTGCGAGGAGCCGCCGGAGGCTAGGAAGGGAAGCGCCTTGCCGGTGAGCGGAATGAGGCCCATGACGCCTCCGGAGACCACGAACACCTGAAGCGCCAGCGCCCCCGACATCCCCGTGGCCAGCAGCTTCCCGAACGGGTCGCGGGCGTCGAGCGCGGTCCGCAGACCGCGCTCGATCAGCAGCGCGAACAGCAGGAACAGGGCCGTCATGCCGACGAGCCCGAGCTCCTCGCCGACCGTGGTGAGGATGAAGTCGCTGCGCCCGGCGAACTTGATGAGGTCGGAGTGGCCCCGGCCCAGCCCGGTGCCCAGGACGCCGCCGCTGCCGAAGCTGAACAGCGCCTGCGCGGCCTGGTCGGAGACGACCCCGGGCGGCCGGGGCACCTTGTAGTAGTCCATCGGGTGGAGCCAGGCGGCGACACGGCCGTGGACGTGCGGCTCGAAGGACGCCACCACGACCGCTCCGACAGCGAACATCAGCAGCCCCGTCACCACCCAGCTGGTGCGTTCGGTGGCCACATAGAGCATGATCACGAAGAGCCCGAAGAAGATGAGCGACGTGCCGAGGTCCCGCTCGAAGATCAGGACCAGCAGGCTCAGCACCCACACCCCGGCGATCGGCCCGAACTGCCGCCCGCGCGGCAGCTGGAAGCCCATCATCCGCCGGCCGGCCAGCGCCAGGGCGTCCTTGTGCACGGTCAGGTACCCCGCGAAGAACACCGCGATGGCGATCTTGACGAACTCGCCCGGCTGGAACGACAGCGCGCCCAGCTTGATCCACCGCTTGGCGCCGTAGGCGTCCGCGCCGAAGAACGCCGGGGCCATCAGCATCACCAGCGCCGCGAACACCATGATGTAGGTGTACCGCTGGAGCAGCCGATGGTCCTTGAGCAGCGCCACGATGCCCAGACAGACGGCGAGACCGATGCCGCTCCACATCAGCTGGTTCCGCTCGAACGGCTCGGAATGCCAGCGGAGGGCGTACGAGATGTCCAGCCGGTGGATCAGCACCAGCCCCAGCCCGCTCAGCCCGATGGCGATCGGCAGGATCAGCGGATCCGCGTACGGCGCGAACGCGCGCACCACGGCGTGCGCGACCGCGGCGGCCGCCGACAGCCCGAGGGCGTACCACGGCAGCGCCTCGGGCACCCGACCATCGGTGGCCAGCCCCACGGAGGCGTAACCGAGCACGGTGAGCAGCACCGCGAAGCCCAGCATCATCAGCTCGGCCCCACGCCCCCGTCCCACCCCCGCCCGGGATGTCACCCTTCCTCCCACGCCCATGTATCCCTCGTTTTCCCGCGTGCCGTACGCGATGAAGTCGATGAAGTCCGCGCCTCGTGCGTGACGGTGCGGCCGCACACAACAGAAGGAGGCACGGGCCCGGTGACAGGTTGCCCGGTTTCCCCTTCCCGAATGGGCGGATCTCACCGATCCCCGGGGAAAACCGCAGGCAGGACTGCCTCTTACCGGGATAATGTGGCTGAATACGGTGTCATGACCACCATCACCTGTGTCCAGGGCGATATCACCGAGCAGCACGTCGACGCCATCGTGAACGCGGCGAACTCCTCCCTCCTCGGAGGCGGCGGCGTCGACGGCGCCATCCACCGCAAGGGCGGCCCCGACATCCTCACCGCCTGCCGCGCCCTCCGAGCCGCCCACTACGGCAAGGGCCTCCCCACGGGCCAGGCGGTACCCACCCCGGCGGGCCGCCTGCCGGCCCGGTGGGTCATCCACACGGTGGGGCCGGTGTGGGCGGCGTCGGAGGACCGTTCCGGGCTGCTGGCGTCGTGCCACCGCGAGTCCCTCCGCGTGGCGGACGAACTGGGCGCCCGCACGGTCGCCTTCCCGGCGATCTCGACGGGCGTCTACCGCTGGCCGATGGAGGACGCGGCCCGCATCGCGGTGGAGACGGTACGGGAGACGGAGACGAGGGTGGAGGAGGTCCGCTTCGTCCTCTTCGACGAGCGCGCGTTCGAGGCCTTCGCGTCGCAGATGCATTGATGGCTGGACGGTCGGGAGGATTGCCCTCGTCCGGGCCCCCAAGAAGAGGCAAATGGACGGCCGCAACCTCATGGGAGGCGGCGGCCGTCCGTCTATCACCAGGCACTGCTGACCGACCCCGAATAACCCAACCGCCGTTGCTGTTGACCGAGGTGTGGGCAGCGGATGCCGGCTGCCGTCGGTGCTGGTCACGGCAGCCGTACCGGCGGTACACGCGCCCCCGGTGTGCGGCGGAGCGCATAGAAGTCCGATCCACCGCTCGGCGATATCAGCGGGGCAAGTGTTCGCGGGCGAGCGCGTGCGGCGCTTCGGCGGTGTTCTGCGTCAAGCGACGATCACGCACGGGATCACCGCCAGGAGCCGGGCGCCAGGTCGACGGACAGCCGGCGCAGGTCGTGTTGGTCGCGGCGGAATTCACGGCCGACCCGCACCCGGGTGACGCACCGCCGCCCCGACGACATAGTGAACGCGAGCTTGCCCGTAACCAGCCCGCCCTGCCCTGGCAGGGGGGAATGCCCGCTGTTCGTCACCAGCCGTCGCCATCCCCTTGTGTGTCGGTCTCCGTCCAGTCGCGCGTGATCGATAATCGCCTCTTCATCGCGACACGCTCCGTCCGCTCGATGACGGCAGCTTAGAGGTCGTTTTCACCCGATGTTTCGTCCCGGATTGGGAGCTTGATGCCGAGGTTTCGGGTCTCGCCAGGAGATGGTGGCTTCGCCGGTGAGGCGGCGGGCCATCAGGTCGGTCATGGCCAGGTGAATCATGGCTTCGGAGCGGGCGGGAAGGGTTTCGTAGTCGCGGGCCAGGCGGCGGTGGAGCATGAGCCAGCCGTAGGTGCGCTCCACCGTCCAGCGTTTCGGTATCGGGGTGAATCCCCTGGTCCCGGGGGTGCGGGCGGTGATTTCCATGTCGATGCCGAGGGTGGCGGCGTGTTCGACGAAGTGCTTGCGGTAGCCGCCGTCGACCCAGGTCTTGCGGATCGTGGGGTGGTCGGCGGCGACCTGGTCGAGCAACTGGGTGCCGGCCACGGAGTCCTGGACGCTGGCCGCGGTGACCAGAACTGCGAGCAGGAGGCCGAGTGTGTCGGTCACGATGCTCCTCTTGCGGCCCACGATCTTCTTGCCTGCATCCGTGCCCTGGCTCGTGGCGGGGACGCTGGTGGCGGTCTTGACGCTCTGTGCGTCGATGACGCAGGCCGACGGGCTTGCGGTCCGGCCCTCCTTCTGCCGGACCAACTCCCTGAGCAGGCCGTTGACCTGGGTGAACACGCCGTCCTTCTGCCACTTCGCGAAGTAGCCGTAGACCGTCTCCCAGGGCGGGAAGTCGTGGGGCAGGTAGCGCCACTGCACTCCGGTGCGGTCCACATACAAGATGGCGTTCATGATCTCGCGCAGATCGTGCTCAGGTGGCCGTCCGATGTTCAGGGCATGGCGTCGGCGCTCGGCTCGCCAGGCGGCCAGTACCGGCTCGATCAGTGCCCAGCGGGCATCGGACAGATCACTGGGATACGGGCGACGCACGGTCATGAGCTGGGCGTACTGCTGGCGGACGCGTGCGTCCAGACACGGCGGAAAAGGCGCCGGAGCGCGACCCCCAGAACGCGCCGGACAAGTTGGGATGAGACAGGAACAAGCCTCCTCCGGTCCCGGCAGCCACGCCATCCGACAATCAAGCCCCGCCAGCACCGGCAATCTCACCGACCCCGCACCCATGCACCGCAAGAACCAGGAAATAACGGCACATTGATGAGGAAAACGACCTCTTAGAAGGGCGGCAGGCCGAATTCACCCTGAAGAAGCGCCATCCCCAAGGACGTGACCGTATGGACGACGGTGTTGCGGTGACGCCGGCTGTGGATCAGGTCCGCCTCGCGCAGCACCGTGGCCTGGTGACTGGCCGTCTGAATCGGCACACTCGCGCGTTCGGCGAGCTGCGTCGTGGTGCACGCCTCCGTCGCGACCACCTCCAGGACGCGCGCCCGCGTCTTGCCCAGCAGCGCGGCCACGGCCTGTCGCCGAGGGGCGTGCGACGGCGCCGCCCAGCCGAGGCTGCGTTCGACCGGATACACCAGGACGGGCGGAAGCCTCGTGTCCAAGAACGTCGTGGGCGCGCCCCAGCAGAAGAACGACGGCTGCAGCGTCAGGCCCCGGCCGCCGAGGTGGATGTCGTGGTCGGCCGGAAAGGCGAGTTCGAGGACGGGGTACTGCCAGGTCGCGGACGGATGCAGAGTCGCCAGCACCGCTTCCCACCCGGTCGCGTCGAGAGCGCGGGTCCGCCACTCACGATCACGGTCCACTTCACGCCGCACCTGCGGCCAGTACGGCTGGAGCGCGGTGGCGAAATACGCGCCGACCGCATCGGCCACCGCTGTCACCGCCTCCGGTTCGCCCTCCGCCAGACCACGTGCCCAGGCGGGCAGCGGGCGGCCGGGGTGGCGGTCGTGCAGTTCCTGCAGGTCGTTGCGTAATCGCGTGCACGGTGTCCGCCGCAGGGCCTCCATGCCCGCCGCCAACGACGGGCCCGCGCCCGCCGGGGTGAGGAAGTCGACGGCGTAACCCGTCGGTGGCGCCAGGGCGGTCAGCACATGCGCCGAAGGCCTCAGCCGCGAGGCGACCGCCCGCCGCCAGTCACCGAAGTACGCCGCCCCGCTCGGATGCCGCAGCCGATACGAGCTGAGCAGCACCTCCCACAGCGGGCCGGGCGCCGGGACCATCCGGATGCGCGCCAGATCGTCGCTGGTGAAGTGGATCCGAAGCATGGCTCGTGCCTTCCCGCCTCCCTCTTCCCACCTCTCTGGGAAGACGTTGCCCCGGTTTCCCGGTCCGCGACAGGCTTCTTTCAGCACTTGTCAGGCCACGTCCGCAACGGACACACGAACATCTCATAGGGGGTAACAGCATGCATATGAACAGGAAGGTAGCGGCCATCGCCGGCGGCATCGTGCTGACCGGTGGCCTGCTGGCCGGAAGCGCGGGCGCCGCCGGCGCGGCACAGAGCACTCCGCAGGCGGCATCGGACTGCCCGTCGGGCTACTTCTGCGTCTGGGCCGGGACGAACTACACCGGTCACCGGCAGCAGGTCGCAAAGAACAACCGGGACCTGACCATCTACCCGGTCTTCCAGAACTTCAAGTCGTGGTACAACCACGGCGCTTCCTGCGCCTTCACGGCGTACTCGGAGAAGAACTACGGCGGAGAACATGTAACTCTTGCGAAGGGGGAGAAGGACCCCGGCAACGGCGGGTCCATGTCCATCAAGTCCAACACGTGGTGCTGACCAGTGCCCCGCCGAGCACACGAGGGCGGCGCCCCGCCAGGGGCGTCGCCCTCGGGCTGTCCGTCGAGCCGGCAGGCAGAGCGGCCTCAGGCGCGGGAGGCGTAGCCGACGAAGACGGTCCAGACGGCGGGGGTGGCGGTGAGCCGCAGTCGGGGCCGCGGGATGCCTTCCAGGCCTTCAGGCGCTGAAAGGAGACGCCCTCCTCGCAGAGCAGGATGCGCAGGCCCTCGTGGCTGATGTCGTCGACCACCCCCTCGGCGACCAGGAAGTCCGCCGGCTTGGTCAGGCTCCGGGTAGAGAACGGCAGGTCGTGCTCACTCGGCTTCGGCTTGGCGATCTTCTTGATCTCGCGCCACTCGGGCAGGGTGAAGGTCTTCGGCCTGCCGCCCTTGTACTTGGGATACAGGGAGTCGAAGGCGTCGGTGTTGAAGGTGTGGATCACATCGCGGACCCGGTCGTCGCTGGTGAACGTCACCTCGGCGATCCTTGCCACCGGCATGCCCTGTGCGGGCAGCAGGACCATCTGGGCCCGCCACCAGGTCACCACCGACTCGGTGCCCCGGCGGATGATACAGCTCCACGCGTTGGACGCTCGCGCCCGCGAGGTCCTTGGTGAGATCGGCGGAGAAGCCGGCCAAGGACGCGAGGGTGTTCTCCCCCTACCGGCCCGACAGCGCCGTCAGTCGCCTGGACCGCGGCGAGACCACCGTCGAGCGGTGCCCGCCCGAGGTCGGCGAGGTCCTCCGGCTGTGCGCACGGGCGGAAACAATCACCGGGGGCTGGTTCAGCGTCCGGGCCGACGGACGCCTCGACCCCTGCGGACTGGTCAAGGGCTGGGCCGTCGAGCGGGCCGCGGACCTGCTGCACGAGGCCGGCGCCCACGACCTGTGCGTCAACGGCGGCGGAGACCTCCAGCTCCGTGGCGAGGCGGCACCCGGCACACCTTGGAGGGTGGGCGTCGCCGACCCGGCGCGCCCCGGTCGGCTGCTGACCGTAGTCACGGGCACCGACGGCGGCCCCTGGGCTGTGGCGACCTCCGGCACCGCCGAACGCGGCCACCACATCCTCGACCCCCACACGGGCCGGCCCGCACACGGCCTGCTGTCGGCCACCGTCGTCGGCCCCAGCCTGACCTGGGCCGATGTCTACGCCACCGCGGTCTTCGCCCGGGGCACGACGACGGAGGGCCAAGGGCCCATGGTCATGGACGGCTACGCGGTCTTCACCGTGACGGACGACGGCCGGGCCGGGGACCCGGCGCGTTCCCCGGGCGGTCCGTACCCGCCTCCACCAGGGGCTTCGACCACGAGCACGTCGCCGGCCCACACGTAGACCGAGTCGCAGCCGGCCACGCCGTAGAGGGGGATCCGGCGGGTGTGACCTCGGTCTCCGCGAGCTCCCGGACAACTTCCTTGAACGACGTGTCCGGGCGTGCGTGGATTGCCTTCCGGGCCATGAGCTCGTCGACCGTGCGGTGCTCCCTCATGTTCGGATCCTTCGCATCCTGATGCCCCGCTCATCAGGATGGCGGTCAGCGGACGATGCGGGGCGGCAGCTGCGCGAGGAGCAGGGTCACGTCGTCGTCGCCCGCGCTGCGCGGCAGCAGGGCCGAGAGGGCCGAGTCCGCCACTGCTTCCAGGTCTTGTGTTTCCAGGTCCTGCTGCTTGTCCAGGGCCGTGCCCAGTGCGGCGGCGAGGGTCGTGATCTGCTTCTCGATGTCGGTGCCGGGCGTCTCCACCAGGCCGTCGGTGTACAGCACGAGAGTGGCGCCCGGTGGCACGGTGCGGGTCACCTGCTCGTGCGGGAAGCCGCTCACGCCCAGCGGCACGTTCACCGGTGCGGGCAACGGCAGGACGTCGCGCTCGGGAGCGGCCAGGAGCACTGGCAGGTGCCCTGCCGAGCAGAGGGTGATCTCTCCGCTTCCGGGGTCGACCACCAGGTAGCAGCAGGTGACCAGTTGGCCGGGGAGGTCGGTGACGATGGCGTCGAGGACCTCCATCAGTCTGCGGGGCGGCATGCCGGTGCGGGCCAGGGCGTTGGCGGCGGAGCGCAGCCGGCCCATGACGGCGGCCGCTTCCAGACCGCGGCCCATCACATCGCCGATCAGGACACCGACCTTGCCGTCCGCCAGCGGGACGAGATCGAACCAGTCGCCGCCGACGCCGGCGCCTTGGGTGGCGGGCAGGTAGCGGCTGGCGGTGAGGAGGCCGGGCACGTCGGGTGGGGTGCCCATGAGGCTGTGCTGCAACGTCAGCGCGACGTGCCGCTGCTGCTCGTAGAGCCTGGTCAGCTCGGCTTCCGCCGCCTTGCGCTCGGTGACGTCGCGCACGGCCGCCGAGAACAGCACACCCTCACCCGTTCGCAGCGGGCTGAGGCTGATCTCGACGGAGAACTCGTGCCCGTCCTTGCGGAGCCCGTAGAGGTCCAGCCCGGCACCCATGGGACGGAACTGCTGGTTGTGCGCGTAGTCCTTGCGGTGTGCCGCGTGCCGGTCGCGGAACCGGCCGGGCACGAGGACCTCCACCGGGCGACCCAACAGCTCGTGGCGGCCGTAGCCGAACAGAACCTCCGTCTGGGAGTTGACCAGGCGGATGGCGCCCGTGTCGTCCACGATGACCATGGCATCGGGGGCTGATTCGAGCAGCCCCCGGAACTGCTCGTCCGCAGCCTCGCAACCGTCGGCACGGATGACCTCGGCCCCACAGGGGCAGGCCGCCCGGTCTATGGGGTCATGCCCGTGAGAAACGGTGCGTCTGGTCATCCGCCTGCCTTTCCTGGGTGCAGGAGGTGCTTGCGTCGCGCGCACAAAGGTCCCACCGCTGCGAGCCGATCGTGGCACGCAGACCCCGCCCGTGACGTCCCATGGCTGTAGTTGATCACTTCTCTCCAGAAGAGGGGGAAGAACTGTCCATTCGTGGCAGGACGCCCGAAGCGCGGGCTCTTCGCCCCATGGCCGGTACGGCGTACCCCAGTTGTGATGGGGCCCTGACAGCGGCCCAGATGAGGAGTCCCGATCCCGAGACCGGAACTGCCCGGTTCGTCGACGGCTCCCACCTCACGAGCACGGTGACGTCCTTCCTCGAGGCTGTCCCGCTTGAACGCGCAGATCAGCATGGCGTCGGGGTTGTCGAAGAGCGCGATGCCGTCCCGGGTGAGGAAGGCGGCGGCCTTCTTCGCGAACGCCTTGGGGACAATGCGGCCTTCGAAGCGCGGGGTCTCGCGGCTGCGGTGAGAGCTCTTCGGGCGGCGGGACCGGAGACCTTCTCCCCGGCGGCGACGCGGTCGCGGAGGTGAGCGGCGGTTCTCGCCCCGGGGGCCGGATGCCACGGCCGGGGCTCTGGGGCCTGACCACGACACGGAAGCCGATTACCGACAGTAGTGACTCGGCTGCGCTGGATGTATTCTCCGCGAAGATCACCGGCGTTCAATCGAGAAGCTCATGCGGCAAACGGTCCGGACGTCTCCAGGCGAGCTCCCGCTGATCGGGCATGCGGGACGGCTTGCGGTGGACCCGCCGGCGGGGCATGAGATCGGTCATGGCCAGGTGGATCACGGCCTCGGAGCGGGCTGGAAGGGTTTCGTAGTCGCGGGCCAGGCGGCGGTGGAGCATGAGCCATCCGTAGGTCCGCTCCACCGTCCAGCGTTTCGGTATCGGGGTGAAGCCCCCGGTGCCGGGGGTGCGTTGGGTGATTTCCATGTCGATGCCGAGGGTGGCGGCGTGTTCGACGAAGTGCTGGCGGTAGCCGCCGTCGACCCACACCTTGCGGATCGTGGGGTGGTCGGTGGCAACCTGGTCGAGCAGCCGGGTGCCGGCTGCAGAGTCCTGGACACTGGCGGCGGTGACCAGCAGCGCGAGCAGGAGGCCGAGTGTGTCGGTGACGATGCTGCGTTTTCTGCCCACGATCTTCTTGCCCGCATCCGTGCCCTGACTCGTGGCCGGGAGGCTGGTGGAGGTCTTGACGCTCTGAGCATCGATCACGCAGGCTGACGAGCTCGCGTTCCGGCCGCCCTTCTGCCGCACCAGTGCCCTGAGCAGGCTGTTCAGCCGGGCGAATACGCCGTCTCTCTGCCACTTCGCGAAGTAGCCGTAGACGGTTTCCCAGGGAGGGAAGTCGTGCGGCAGGTAGCGCCACTGCACCCCGGTCCTGTCTATGTACAAGATCGCGTTCATGATCTCGCTCAGGTCGTGCTCGGGCGGACGCCCGATGGCCAGGGCATGGCGCCGACGCTCGGCCCGCCAGGCGGTCAGCACTGGTTCGACCAAGAATGCCGGAATGCCGACCTCCCGAGGCTGTCAACCAGGGGAGGTCGGCATTGGCATTCTTGCCGCGCCGTGCCCAGCACGCTTTTGCTGCGGCGGCCGGCGGCTCTGCGCGGTCCTACTCGGTCCGCAGCGCGGTGGCGGTCCGGGTCCGTGCCGCCCAGCCGGCCGGCAGCAGTGCGCCGAGCAGGGCGATCACGAGCCCGCCGGCCAGCAGGGGGATGAGCAGCCCGGTGGTGTAGACGTGGGACACGCTCGGCGGCAGGTGCCGGCCGATCGCGTTCCCCATCGGGGTCAGCGTCGCCTTCTCCACCGCGACCCCGAGCGGGACCCCGATCAGCCCGGCGATCAGGCCGGTGAGGGACACCGAGGTCAGCACCATCGCGATGGTCTGCTTGGGTGTCATCCCGAGGGCCTTGAAGATCCCCAGATCACGAACCCGCTCCCGGGTGTCCTGCACCACCATGCTCAGCACTCCGAGCGCGGCGACCGCCACCATCATCAGCGTGAGCGTGGCCACCAGGGCGCCCATGGTGATCACTATGATGTTCTTGCCCCCGCCCGAGTTCGGATGGACCGAGGCGTTCAGCGGCGTCAGCGCGGCGGCGGCTGAGGTGGACCAGTCCGGTCCGCTGACGTTGTCGGCCAGCTCGACGTTGAACTGCTCGATGTGCGGGGCCAGACCGGCGGCGGTGAAGGTGGCCGCATCCGTCATGACCGTGTAGTCGCCCACGTTGGTGTCGAAGTTGATGCCGACGACCTTCAGCGGCAGTTGCTTGTTCTGCTGCACCACAGTGACGTTGTCACCGACGTGGATCCCCACCGTCGTGGCCAGCTTGTCGCCGACCACGGCCTCGCCCGGCGTCGAGAACCAGCGGCCGGACAGCAGCTCCATGTTCGTCCAGGAGAAGTCGCCGGTGACCGTGAACACCTTCGGCGGTTCGCCGCCGGGCGGGGCGCCGACGATGGTCGCGCCGCTCTCGCCCCAGCCGAACGCGGCCTTCGTGCCCGGGATCTCGGCGAGCGCGGCGGCCACCTTGGCGGCGTCCAGGTGCGGCCTGCGCGGGTCGTTGGGGCCGTAGAGACCCCAGGGCACGCCTACGTCGGCTGTGGGTATCACGAACTCCGACGCGACGTTGAAGCCTGAGGTACTGGTGTCCAGGTATTTGTTGAACGAGGTCCCCAGCCCCACCGCGAACGTGACACTCACCACGCCGAACAGCACCGCCGCACCGACCAGTACGGCCCGGGCCGGCCGGGCGAACGGCTGGGCCAGACCCAGCGACATGGCCCGGGGCAGCGGCAGCCGCGAGGCCAGACGCTGCGCCGTCCGACCGCCCCCGGCCTTGGGGACGCGGCCGACCACCAGAGCCCGCACCGTCGGCATCCGGCCGGCCCGCAGTGCCGGGATCAAAGCAGTGATGCCGACGATCAGCAGGGTGCCGAGCGGCACCACGGCGCTGACCCACAATGGAATCGTGGCACTGGCCGCGCCGAGTTGCCTGGTGGCCCCGTCCAGGATCGGCACAGCCAGGAGGTTGCCGAAAACCGTGCCGAGCACCAGGCCGAGTGTCGCCGGGATCATGGCCTGCGCGGTGTAGGCACGGGCCACCTGCGAAGGGGTGAAGCCCAACGACTTCAGAATCCCGATGCGCCGGACTCCCGAGGCCACAGCCCCGCTGACCACGATCGAGATGATCAGCACCGACATGAACAGCCCGAGGACCCCGAAGCCGATCAGGAACGGCACGTAGGCCTTGGCGTTGCCGGTCGCCTGCTGCTCTGCGGTCAGGTACGACTGTCCGCCCTCGACCGCGCCGGCCGGCGCGGCGGCGGCCACCGCCTGCTTGTCGGTGGCGATGTCGGCGTCGGTCCCGGCCTTGGCGAACCGGTAGAGCATCTGCACGTCGGACTTGGCACCGGCGGCGGTGAGCCGCGCGAAGCCGTCGGCGGTGGCGAAGGCGGTCGCGCTGTTGGTCACCGAGCCGCCGAAGCCGACGACCTTGAACGACGGCTTGCCCGGCAGGGAGGAGAACACCACCGAATCGCCGAAGCAGACGGTGGCATAGTGCTGCCACGGCAGGGCGATCTCGCCCGGGCCGGTCGGCCAGCGCCCCTGGGTCAGCACGAGTTGGTCCATCCCGGAGGTGCTCCCCAGGTCGGGCCGGGTGGTGACGGTGATCGGACCGTTGTCGTGACCGGCGAAATCCTTCTTGGGGCAGTCCGTGCCGACGGTCGTGTCCAGGGCGGCGGCGATCGGGTACGGTCCGGCCGCCTCGGTGACGCCGGCGGCGTGCGCGGTGGCGGCGGCCTGCGCGGCCGTGGCCTTCGAGCCGTCGAACTGGACCGCCAGGTGCGCCCCGTTCCGAGAGCTGAAGGCGTGGTCGAACGGGGCCTGCACGACGGCCAGCAGGCCGAGGGAGAGCACTGAGGACGTCACCGCGGCGAATGTCGTCAGCGCCATGACGAGGGACTGGACCCGACGCCGGCCCACGCCGGAGCGTACGACCTTGCCCAAGGCGCTCACCGGCTCACCACCGGCAGCAGGCGGGCCACGGCCCGGAACCCGACCTCGAAGAGGCGCCGGGGCATCGGCGGCTTGCGCAGTGTCATCCGACCGCTCCCGCCGGACGGGTCAGCGGCGTGCGGGCGGCCAGGCCGGCACCGCTGCCGTCGTTGACGACGTCCCGCTTGACCGCGCCGTCCACCAACTCGATCGTGCGGCGCGCGGTGCTCGCGGCCAACTGCACATCGTGGGTCACCAACAAGATGGTCTGGCCCTCACTGTTCAGGTCCAGCAGCAGACGGCGCACGTCCTCGGCCGAGCTCGAGTCCAGCGCGCCGGTGGGCTCGTCGGCCAGTAGCAGGGCCGGCTTGTTCATCAGGGCCCTGGCCACCGCCACCCGCTGCCGTTGCCCGCCGGACAGCCGCTGCGGGTACGCCTTGGCATGCCGGTCGATGCCCAGCGAGGCGAGCAGCTCGGTGGCCCGCCGCTTCGCCTCACCCTTGCCCATCCCGGCCAGCTGCGCCGGAACCATGACGTTGTCCAACACGGTCAGGTCGTCGAGCAGATTGAAGAACTGGAAGATCATGCCGATCGAGGCCCGGCGGTGCTTCGCCGAACCGGCCTCACCGAGCCGGTCGACGCGGGTGCCGTCGACGGTCACGGTGCCACTGGAAGGCTTGTCCAGACCGGCGATCAGATTCAGCAGCGTGGACTTCCCGCTGCCGGAATGGCCGAGGATCGCCACGCACTCACCGGACGCCACGGACAAGGTCACACCGGCCAGCGCGGGCGGGCCGTCGTCGTACTTCTTCATCGCGTCTTGGAGAGCGATCATCGGCGGATTCGTCATGGCCATGAATCTAGGAACGGGCCATGATCCGTCGCGTCGGCCGGCGGATGTCACTCTTCCCCAGGTCATCGGCCCGGTGGCGTACCCCGCGTACATCCCCGGGGCGACGCGCAGAGCCGACGCCACTGAATAGGATCTTCGTATGGAAGAGCTTCTCCAGCGTCTCTCGACATCGAAGCGCGTGACCTGGCTGATGTCACAGGCCGTGGTGCCGGCCACCGCCTGCTTCTACGCGATGCTGCTCCCCTGGACGATGCCGACCCCTGAGGACGGCCTGTTCCGGTTCCCCGACCTTGAGCCCGTCCAGATGCTGGGTCTCTACGTCGTGCTCGCCCTTCCGGTTCTGCTGGTGCGCCGTCTGCCGGCGACCGTCTTCGCGGTGGTCCTGGGTGAATCAGTCCTCGGCGAGGCCTTCGGCGCGCGGCCCTTGATCGTGTTCGTCCTGCTCGTCGCCTTGGGCGGGTACCTCGCCGCCCGGCGGCCGAAGGCTGCCGCCGTCGGCTCCGTCGCGGGCGTCGCGGCCGCGTTCGTCAACGACATCCACGGCTACCCCGGGGAGAGCGTCGGCGACGCGGCCCAGTGGACCGGGGGGATCGCGTTGTGGTTCGCGGTCGCGTGGGTCTTCGGTGGGGTGTATCGCAAACGCCGTGAATACCTCGAAGCCCTGCACGAGCAGAGGGCGGCCCGCGCCGTCATGGCCGAGCGGCTGCGGATCGCCCGTGAACTGCACGACAGCGTCGCGCACAGCATCGGGATCATCACGGTGCTGTCGGGAGCGGCGGCACGGGTCGTGGAGACCAAGCCCGAACAGACGCGGCGGGCGCTGACCGGCATCGAGACCACCAGCCGGGAGACGCTGCTCGGGCTGCAGCGCATGCTCGGGGCGCTACGCCGCGCAGAGCCGGACGACGCCATGCCGCAGGCCGCCCCGCTGGCGCCGGCCGGCAGCCTGGCCGACGTCCCGCGGCTCGCCGAACGCACGGCCGACGCCGGGGTGCGGGTCCACGTGACCTGGCAGGGCGAGCGGCGTCCACTGCCGCCGGAGATCGAGCTGTCGGCATACCGGATCATCCAGGAGTCGGTGACCAACGTGGTGCGGCATTCCGGGGCGCGAACGTGCCGGGTCGCGGTCGGTTACGAGCCGGAAGGAGTGAGGATCGAGGTGGTGGACGACGGGGATGACGGTTCCGGCGGGGGCCGTCCGAGGCACTCCGCGGCCGGCGGGAGCGGCTTCGGCCTGCTCGGCATGTGCGAGCGGGTGACGTTGCTGTCCGGCCAGTTCAGCGCGGGCCGGCGTCCGGAGGGCGGCTTCCGGGTGGCTGCGAGGCTCCCGGCATGAGCGTGCGGGTGCTGCTGGTCGATGACCAACCCCTGATGCTGGTCGGGCTCGCCATCCTGATCGGCAACACCGACGACCTGGAGGTGGTCGGCGAGGCCGGCGACGGCCGCGAGGCGGTGCGCCTGGTCCGTGAGCTGCGGCCGGACGTCGTGGTGATGGACATCCGGATGCCGGGCACGGACGGGATCGAGGCGACCCGGCAGGCGACCGCCGAGCCGGACCCGCCCAAGGTGCTGGTGCTGACAACCTTCGACGACGACGAGTACGTCTACGGCGCACTGCGCGCCGGGGCCAGCGGATTCCTGCTCAAGAGCATGGCCCTGGACGCGATCCTGGACGCGATCCGCGTGGTGGCGGCCGGCGACGCGTTGATCGCGCCGAGCGTGACCCGACGGCTGATCGCGGACTTCACCGGAACGTCCGGCCCCGCGGCCCCCGAACCGGACACCGAGCCCGCCGCGGACCCGAGTCCCATCGCGGGGATCACCGGCCGGGAGCGCGAGGTGCTGGCACTGGTCGGACAGGGACTGTCGAACGGTGAGATAGCCGAACGGCTGGTCATCAGCGCGGCGACGGCGAAGACTCATGTCGCGCGTCTGTTCGCCAAACTCAAGGCTCGGGACCGCGTCCACCTGGCGATCATCGCCTTCGAGTCCGGACTCGTGCCGCGTAGACGGTAGGGCAGGACGAGAAGAACGATCGCCGACCACGAGTTCGCCGCGGTCGCCAGACGCGCCAGCTCACCCACCTGCACCTGGCGTGTTCGCGTGCTGTCTCAACGAACCGACTTAAAAAACGCGCCGCGTGGTCCGTGAAGAACCACGCGCTCCGGCCCGTCTAGCCCTATTCCTCGGTCCGATCCTCTCGACCCCGATCGTGAACCGGCCGTCGGCGAGTTTGCGCAGCCAACCGCGGCAGGCGAGCTTGGTCCGTTACGCGCGAAGCGGCTCCAGCTGCTTGCCCCGGACGTCGTCAGGAAGGTCGAGCACCTCGCCGACCCGACGGACCGTGACCAGCCGATGCGCTCGTAGCCCAGCCGGAGCGCGTCGGGGTCGGCACCGCCGGCACAGGCCGGGATCAGCAAGCACCAACCGGCCGCCCACCCGGGCCTCCGGTGGCGCTCATCCCACGTCGCGAAGAAGACGAAGGCCTGGCCGGCCACCCGTCCCCGCTTCAACACCCACCACACAGCTGTTCTTCTCCACCCTGGCCCGACGTCTACTACGCCGCGGCCGGTTCGCCTCCCGCGACGAACTGGCCGCGGCCATCGACACCTTCGTCCTGGCCTACGACGAACACGACGCCAAGCCCTACCGCTGGACCGGCGACGGCGGCCACTCAAATCCGCATGACCCCCCGAAGGATCAACGCGGCGCCGCACTAGTGCTGGAAGAGTACTTCCGGATTGTTCGGTGAGGGGCCGTCCAGCAGTGGACTGTGGATCCCCTTCAGCGTCCGGTCGAAGAACGCCGTCACGTACTCACGCGTGATCACGATTCCACGTTCGGGGTCGAGGGGCGGCGTCGGGAACCCGGCCTCCTCCTCGAGCAGGTCCACGTCGGTGAAGCTGGGGTGGTTGGCGCCGGTGACCGCCAGCCACTTCTTGTAGCCGCCGAGGGCGGCCCAGGCCTGCCCCCACGTGGTGTCGGTGCGCTGGCTGTCGGGTGCACCCAGCATGAGGAACGGTCGGTTGATCTGGCCTGGCATCGGGACCGGGTAGAACTTGCCGTCCATGTTCGCTCCGGCCCGTACTCGCGGGTCGGCGATCATCGTGGTGGCGGCCGTCGCTCCGCCGATGGAGTGTCCGGCCATGCCGATCTCGTGCTTGTCGATGAGGTGTGCCAGGGGCCACGCGGTATTGCCATGCGTCAACTGGTCGATCACGAAGGACACGTCCAGCGCGCGGCTGGCGGTGACCGTGTCCATGTCGCGGTTCGGGTCATCGCAGATCGCGCACGGCGGCGTCTGGCCGTTCGCCAGCGTCTCGCCGCTGTCCTCGTGGGTGTGGCCGACGAGCGCGACGACGTAGCCGTGACTGGCCAGGTCGGTCGCGAGCGAGGTGAGCACCATGCGTGGGTCCCCGAACCCGGGGGAGAGGACCACCAGCGGATGCTTGCCGCGCTGCGGCCGTGCGCCGTCGAAGGCGTGAGTGGTGACGCTGGAAAGGTTCTGCGGGGTGATGCCGGAGCTCGCCGGTATCTTCGCGCGCCGGATGTGTCCGGCTGCCTCGGCGAGGGTCATATATGGGGCCGGAGTCCCGGTCCCGGGGACGGCCGGATAGACCATCGTGACGGTCAGTTGGCGGGGGCCGGATGACGGCACCCACGGGTCGGGACGGCTCGCGTCGGTGAGGTGGATGACGTCCTCGCCGGCGGCGTAGCGGCCGGTCGGCGCGGGGAGCGTGCCGTGGAAGGGCCGCGTGGGCGCGGAGGCCGTGGCCGGTGCGGTGTCGAACGCGTGCGTGGCCACCGATGTGGCCGACGGTGTGGTCGTGGCGGCGAACCCGGCGCCGGTTCCGGTGACGAGGGCGGCGAGCGCCAGCACCGCGACAGCGCTGATACGGCGATTGTGTTTCATGGGAGCGACGCTAGGTTCCGCAGCTCCATATCGAATCAGCCCGAGGATGTAAACATTCTGGTGTCGTTCGTGTCGTCCGTAGCCCCCGCGAGGTACCGGAGTCATCCGCCGGGACTATGTCGTGCGGCGCGGGGTTCCCTTCGTCGGCATCGTCGAGCGCCACCTTCGTCCTGGCCTACGACGGGCACGACGCCAGGCCCTACCGTTGGACCTACGACGGCGGCCACTCAAATCCGCATGACCCCCCGAAGGATCAACGCGGCGCCGCACTGGGCGGTGCCGGCCACCGCGTCGCCGGCGAGGGCGAGGATGGCTGCGACGACTCTGGCGTCCCACTCGGCCATGGCCAGGGTGCTGCGGATCGCTTCGCGGGCCTGGGACCGTTCGCCGGTCGCGGCGCGGCGCCACGCCTCGGTCACCACGTCGCGCATCCTTGTCCGGACGCGGGCTTGTTGCTCCGTGCCCCGATGCGGCCCCTATGCTCCGGGCATGAGTACTGCGCAACCCGCCCGTAAGCGTGACGCCGCCGCCACGCGCGAGGCGATCCTCGCCGCCGCGGTCGTGGAGTTCACCGAGCACGGGTACGCGGGTGCCGGAGTGCGTGGGATCGCCGAGCGGGCGGGGGTGACGGCGATGATGGTCAACCGTTACTTCGGCTCCAAGCAGGGCCTGTTCACGCAAGCCGTCGCGCGTTCCTTCGCGCCGCCGACCATCGTCGGCGACGAACGCGCCGACTTGGCGGGGGCCATCGCCCGTACGCTCACGGAGCGCACGGCGTCCGACGCCGAGCGGCTCGACCCGTTCCTCCTGTTGCTGCGCTCGGCACCGGATCCCGAGGCGGCGGACATCGTCCGGGAGGGCGTGGAAGCCAATGTGGGTGCTCGCCTGGCTGGGCTGCTGGACGGACCGGACGCCGACGTGCGTGCGCAGCTCGCCCTCGCGCTGGTCGCCGGGACGTGGCTGCTGCGCGGTGTCGTCGGCACCACCGCGCTCGCCACGGCCGATGACGCCCGCCTCGTCGCCCTGCTCACCGACATGCTCGAACCGGTCGTCCACGAGGTGGGTGGCACGTCCGCGGCGACGGGAACCGGTCCTGACGGCACCGCAGGCTAGCCACCCGCCGTCGGTGCTCAGAAGGCGGAGCGGACGAGCCCGCCGTCGACGCGGATGGTGGCTCCGCTGATGTACTGCGCGTGGTCGCCGCAGAGGTAGGCGACGGCCGCGGCGACCTCCTCGGGCTTGCCGAAACGTTCCTGGTCGTTGATGACGATCGCTCCGGGGGAGACGACGTTGGACGTGACGCCGGTGCCCTTGAGTTCGCGGGCGAGGGAGACGGCGAGGTTGTGCCGGGCGGCCAGGGTGGCGTTGTACTGGGGGTGGGCGTCCATCGGCTGGGAGGCGAGCCCGCCGCCGATGGTGACGACACGACCCCAGCCACGTTCGCGCATGGCGGGGACGAGGTGCCGGATCATCCGGACGCCTGACCGGACCGCCCGCCGTGGCGGCGCGGGCGACGCCGGCTGCGGCGTGATCGTCGGCGAGGTCGCCGACGACCACGTCGGCCGTCCCGCCGGCCTCCCGGATTTCCCGGGCGACCCGCTCCCTACGGCGCGGGTCCCGGCCGTGTACCACGACCGCGGCGCCCTCGGCCGCCAGGAATCTCGCGGTGGCCTCGCCCAGCCCCGCGCTCGAGCCGGTGACGAGTGCGCGCTTGCCGATGAGATTGAGGTTCATACCGTGTTCCCTCTCAGGGCCCGCTTCGTGGCCCGCGCTGTGGCGTCCGCTGTTCTAGCTGCGGATAAGGCCGCGCTGTTGCAGGGGCATGCCCTGACGGCGCCGCGTGGACGAGCCGTCGGAGTGCGGTGTGCCGGCGTGATCGTGGGCGAGTGAGACCCACAGCGCCTTGGCGCTGCCCTTCAGACTCTCGGTCAGCTCCGCGCGGATGGGTGGCCAGCGGTCGAGGGCGGCCCGGCTCAGGGGCGACAAGGGGATGGTTCGGCGGCGCGGTGGCGTGTCCGTGCCGTGCTGTGGGCGGTGGAGAACGTCCATGCTGCGGCCGTCCCCTGACAGGTGACCGATGCGCTGGACCACCAGCTCGCCGGCCCTCGCCCGCGTGTCGAGCATCACCGCCAGTACGGCGATGAACCTCGCCTGACCGGGAGACCGAGCGGTGCACACATCGCGATGCAGCCGGCGTCGCAGAGCTCTGAGCTGATCATCCTGCGGGACGGGCCTCAACACGACAGGTCCCGCGACCTCTATGGCCAAGGCCGGAGGCCCGGCCTCTCGGTGGAAGATGTCCAGGCAGGCGAGCCGGGCCGCGTTCGTCGGCTCCGATGTCGGCGGCTTCTCGCCGTTCACCAGGCCCAGGTCCTGCGTAGCGACTCCTGATCCGGTAGCCCGAGCCTTCATCGACGCCGTCAGCACGGCTGCCGGACTCTCCGGACCGGAGGCCGGATCCGCCTCGACTGCCGCGCCGTATGCGGACCGCGTTCCGGGGCTCATGCCGTGCGAAGACGGTGGGTGAACGCTCATCACCGTGGGCCCGGTGTTCCGGGTTTCCGGCGGCGACGAGTCGCTGCTGGCCTCCTGCTACCGGGAATCCCTGCGGGTCGCGGACGAACCGGGCGCGATGACGGTCGCCTTCCTGGCGATCTCCACGGGCGTCTACCGCCGGCCCATGGAGGACGCGGCGCGCATCGCGGCGCCGCCCTGGTCCTGCGGAGCGCGGCCAAAGCCGGCACGCGGATCCGTCTGCTCACATACGGCAGCCCGCCGATCCACACCGCTGGTGCTGGCGCAATCTCCACCGGCTGAGCGATCCGATCGGTGGCTGGGTGCTCGAACCACCCCCGAAGGACCCCGGAGGGAAGCTCCCGATCGACCAGCGGCTCCTCGACCCTCGCGTTTCGGGCGACGGAAAGGGAACCCTTGCCACCCGGCGACCTCGGGCCATTCGCACTACTTCGCAGACCCCGCCTTCGACGAGACAGTGCAGGCATTCCGAGAGGGGGCGATCCCCCAAGGTGCGTCCGGCCCGCCGCACCCATAGCGTGGAAATCAGTGACCCTGCGTTTCCGGGGGAGACAACATGGCCAAGAACAGTGCCACCCGCCGCCCCGTCACGGTGTACGCACTCGCCGGGGTCCGGCTCCTCAACGGGGTCACCGGCCTGCTGATGCCCTCTGTGCTCATCCACCGCCTCGACCCCGACCGTGAGCTCAGCCCGGCGGCCGTCTATGCCTTCCGGCTCTTCGGGATCCGTACGATCCTCCTCGGCCTCGATCTGCTGACCAACCACGGCGAGCGGCTCCGGGAGGACCTGCGCGAGGGCATTCTGATCCACGGCAGCGACACCGCGACGGCGGCCGGACTCGGCATCCGCGGCCAACTCGCACCCCGCACGGCGGCACTGACCACCCTCATCTCGGCCACCAACACGGTCCTGGCCATCAGCGCGACCGCCTCCGTCACCGACGACTGCGGGAAGAGGAAGCGGAAGTGACCGCGGAGCCTCACGCTTCCGCCGTCGAGACCGGCTTCGACTACATCGTCGTCGGCGCGGGCGCAGGGGGTGGACCGCTGGCGGCCAACCTCGCCGCCGCGGGGATGCGCGTCCTGCTGCTCGACGCGGGCGGCGCCGACGAAAACGACAACTACGCGGTGCCCGCCTTCCACGCCGACGCCTCCGAGGATCCCGTCCAGCGCTGGGACTACTTCGTACGGCACTACGCCGACGAACAGCGGCACCGGCGCGACAGCAAGATCGTGCCGGACCAGGGCATCCTCTACCCGCGCGCCGGGACGCTCGGCGGCTGCACCGCGCACCACGCGCTGATCACCGTTTATCCGTACAACCAGGACTGGGACGCGATAGCCGAGGAGACCGGCGACGCCTCGTGGAACAGCACCGCCATGCGCGGCTACTTCGAGCGGCTGGAGCGCTGCGAGTACCGGGACAGGCCCAGGAAGCCGCCCGCGAACCCCCTACTGGCCGAGCTCGTGAAGCGACTGCCCTTTATCGCCGACAAGTACCGCAACTATTCGCGGCACGGATTCGACGGCTGGTTGACGACCGCTCTAGCGAACCCCGAGCTGATCGTCCAGGACAAGCAGCTGCTGAAGGTCATCCTCTCGGCAGCGGAAGAGACGCTCGCGGATTTCCTCCACCGACCGCTACGTCCGGAGGAAGGGCTGGAACACCTCGTCGACCCCAATGACTGGTCGGTGCAGACGGATGCCCTGCAAGGGCTCTGGCAGATTCCCCTCTCCACGACCGGCGGGCGCCGCAGCGCCGCGCGTGAGCGCGTCCTGGCCGTACAGCGCGGCCACCCCGGCCACCTCGTCATCCGTACGCACACCCTGGCCGAGCGCATCGTGCTGGACGACGACGGAAGGGCCGTCGGCGTCGACTGCCTGGACCTGCCGCACGCCTATCGCGCCGACCCGCTCAGCCCGCACGGCACCGGGCAGCCGGCCCGGTACAGGGTGCTGGCCTCCCGCGAGGTCGTCCTGGCGGCCGGGGCCTTCAACACCCCTCAGCTGCTGATGCTCTCCGGCATCGGTCCGCGCGAGGAACTGGAGCGGCACGGCATTCCCGTGCGCGTCGATCTGGAGGGCGTGGGCGCCAACCTGCAGGACCGCTACGAGGTCGGTGTGGTCAGCCGGATGGACCGGGAGTTCCCGGTCCTCAAGGACTGCGACTTCCACGCGCCCGCGCCCGGAACCGAGCCGGACCGTTGCTACCGCGCCTGGCAGCGCGGCGAAGGTCTGTACACGACCAATGGTGCCGTCGTCGGTATCACCCGTAAGTCCCGCCCGGAGCTGGACGCGCCCGACCTGTTCATCTTCGGCGGGCCCTTCGACTTCCGCGGCTACTTCCCCGGCTACTCGCGCGACCTGACACGCCACAGGGACCGGTTCACCTGGGCAGTCCTCAAGAGCCGCACGCGCAACACGGGGGGCCGGGTGCGGCTGCGGTCCACCGACCCCCTCGACACTCCGCTGGTGAACTTCCACTACTTCACCGAAGGTACGGACAAGGACGGCCTGGACCTCGAGGCGGTGGTGGAGGCCGTGTGCTTCGTGCGCCGCATGAACCGCAAGGCCGGGTCCGTGATCCTCCAGGAGCTGTGGCCCGGCGAGGAGATCCGCGACCACGAACAGATCCGCCGTTTCGTCCAGGACGAGGCGTGGGGCCACCACGCGTCGTGCACCTGCAGGATGGGCCGGGCCGACGCCCCGGAGGCCGTCGTGGACAGCCGTTTCCGGGTGCGCGGCGTGGGCGGCCTGAGGATCGTGGACGCCTCGATCTTCCCCCGCATCCCCGGATTCTTCATCGTCACTCCGGTCTACATGATCAGTGAGAAGGCGAGCGACGTGATACTCGCCGACGCCCAAGGAGTACCGCCATGAGCACGCGACGACGCACCCCCCGCCGGTCCGGTTCCGGATACCGCTCCACCCTCCCCTGGAGGATCGTCACCGGCATCGCCGCCTACGTCGACCGGCGCGTCGGCTGGGACAAACTCGCCGTCACCCCCGGCCTGCTGGTCCTTTTCGGTCTACGGGTCAGGCTCCGTCAGAAGAACCTCCACGACACCAACCGACTGCCCTCGGTCAACCTGCCCGACCCCGGGCCGCCGTCCGGGGACCACAAGGTCAACCGGTCCGCCGACGGCAGCTACAACGACCTCGACGAGCCGCGCATGGGCATGGCGGGCACCCGCTTCGGCCGCAACATTCCGCTCGACGCGATCGCCCCCACCACGGTCGAGGACGTGCTGTCCCGGCCCAATCCGCGCGAGGTCAGCCGCGCCGTGCTCACCCGCCGCGAGCTCATCGCGGCCGAATCGGTCAACTCCCTGGTCGCGGCCTGGCTGCAGTTCATGATCCGCGACTGGTTCAGTCACGGCACCAGCCCCACGGACCGGCCCTGGGAAGTGCCGCTCATGGACGACGACACCTGGCCCGAGCGGCCCATGCGGATCATGCGGACGCCGGATGACCCGACCAGGGACCCGAAGGCCCCGGCGGGAACGCCCGACACCCGCGTCAACGTCTTCTCCCACTGGTGGGACGCCTCCCAGATCTATGGGGCGAACGAGGAGGAACAGCGCTGGAAGCGCACCGGAGCGCTGGGCAAACTCCACCTGTGGGACGACGAACGCGTCCCACCGGCTTCGGGCGCCGTTCCCGACCCCACCTCCGTCCCCGGCTTCTGGCTGGGCCTGGCCATGATGCACGACCTGTTCACCCGGGAACACAACGCGATCTGCGACCACCTGCACGCCGCGTACCCGAACTGGAGCGACGAAGAACTGTTCCAGCGCGCCCGGCTCGTCAACGCGGCCCTCCTCGCCAAGATCCACACCACGGAGTGGACGCCGGCGGTGATCAGCCACCCCACCACCGTCAAGGCGCTGCGCGCCAACTGGTGGGGCGTTGCCGGAGAGCGCGTCCACAACCTGTTCGGCCGGATCAGTGACAGCGAGGTCATCAGCGGCATCCCCGGCGGCGAGACCGACCACTACGGCATCCCGTACGCCCTCACCGAGGAATTCGCCGCCGTCTACCGCATGCACCCGCTCATCCGCGACGAATGGCACCTGCGCTCTGCCGCCGACAACGCCACGCTGCGCCAGTGCACCTTCCGGGACATCGCCGGCCCCGCGGCGCTGCGGGTCCTTCAGAGCACGGACGCGGCAGACCTGCTCTACAGCTTCGGAACGCTCCCCCCGGGTCTGGTGACCCTGCACAACTTCCCCAGGTTCCTGCAGGAGTACGAGCGCCCGGACGGCCATCTGCAGGACCTCGCCGCCACCGACATCCTGCGCGGCCGGGAAATGGGAGTTCCCCGCTACAACGAATTCCGGCGGCTGCTGCGGCTGAAGCCCGCCGGGAGTTTCGAGGAAATGACGGACAATCGGGTATGGGCCAAGGAGATCGAGCGGCTCTACGACGGCGACATCGAGAAGGTCGACCTGACGGTCGGGATGTACGCGGAGAAGCTCCCGGCCGGATTCGCCTTCAGCGACACGGCGTTCCGCATCTTCATCCTGATGGCCTCGCGCCGGCTCAACAGTGACCGCTTCTTCACCGAGTACTACACCCCCGAGGTGTACTCGAAGGCCGGCATGGCCTGGATCGACGACAACACCATGCTCACGGTTCTCCTGCGGCACCACCCGGAGCTGCGCACCGCCCTCGCCGGGCTGACGAACGCATTCGCTCCCTGGCACGTCGCGGGGGGCTCGGGCCGTAGCGCTGGGTAATTCCTTCACGCCGCGGGCCCGGTGTTTCGGATTTCCGGCGGTGGTGACGCGTCTCTGCTGGCCTCCTGCTACCGGGAATCCCTGCGGGTCGCGGACGAACTGGGTGCGAGGACGGTCGCCTTCCCGGCGATCTCCACGGGCGTCTACCGCTGGCCGATGGAGGATGCGGCGCGCATCGCGGTGGAGACGGTGCGGGAGAGGAGACGCGGGTGGAGGAGGTCCGCTTCGTCCTCTTCGACGAGCGGGCGTACGAGGCGTTCGCCCGCCAGGTGACGTGACGACCGCTTGTCCGCCGAGAGTGTTTGTCGGCCCGAGCCCCTACAGAGCCGCTGGGATATCGCCGAGCCGCCAGGCTGCGGCACCCCGGCGGCTTTGTCTTTCGAGGACGTCTATCAGCAGCTTCACAGGGGTTAGGTCTCTGACGGGTCCCACTTGGCATAGATAGGCGGAAGCGTCTTCTGGTGCCCATATGGTCCAGATCGCTGCCGTTCACGCAGGTGGGGTCTTCGTGGTTCAGGTGCGTCGACGGTGTTGGTGATTGCGATGTGGCACGTGATGGTCGCTGAGGCCCCTGCTGGGCGTACCGGCAGGCGTTCCGTACGGGGTGAGGGACGTCTCGGCCTGCCCGTGTGTGTGCGGGCTTTCTGTCCTCGCCTTGCCCCGATCCGGAGTCAGGCCGCCGAGCGCGCGGCCGCGACGGACGCGGGGGCCTCGTCACGGCGCGTTCCCGCTGCCCACCGCGTCACCGGCGACAGCGCGGACGAGGCCGCGAGGAACAGCCCGCCGAGCAGGAACCAGCCCAGCACCCCCAGGCCCGTCAGCAGACCTGTGAGCACCAGTGGCCCGAGAGTGCGGGCGATCGTGGTGCCGGTGCCGAAGAAGCCCTGGTACTCACCGATGCGCCCGGGCGGCGCCAGGTCGAAGCCGATCTGCCAGGAACCGGCCGACTGGAGCATCTCCGCAGCCGCCAGCAGTACTGAACCGGCGATCAGCACGGCCACCGCGACCGCGGGCGACCGCCCCGCCGAGAAGGCGAAGACCACGCAGGTCGCGAGCGCCAGCACGCCGGAGCGGCGGACGGCCCGCGCGGCCGTGGGCAGCCCGCTCACCGAGCGGGCCGTACGGACCTGGAAGAGCACCACAGCGCCGGTGTTGAGCACGAACAGCGCGGAGACCAGCCACTCGGGGGCGTCCGTGCGCTCCGTGATCCACAGCGGCAGCCCGAGGCTGAGCAGCGGCATCCGGAGTAGCAGGACGGCGTTGAGGAGCGTGACGACGGCGTAGGGCCGATCCCGCAGGACCTCGAACTTCGGCCCTTGGGGCGCGTTCACGGGTACGACGGCCGGCAGGCGTGCGAGCAGCAGCGCGCAGAGGACGAAGCTCAGGGCATCGACCGCGAAGACCGCCCGGTAGGCCGTCCCCGTCCCGTAGGAGGCCGCGAGGCCGCCGAGCGCGGCGCCCACGGCGAGGCCCGCGTTGAGCGTCGACTGCAGGTGGGCGAGCACGCCGGTGCGCTCCCGCTCGGGGACCAGACCCGCCAGCAGCGCCTGCCGGGCCGCCGCCAGGCCCGACTGCGCCGTGGCGTAGAGGCAGGCGGCGACGAGGAACGGCAGGAAGCCCCGTACGACCAGGAAGGAGGCGACGGCGGAGCCTGTCGCGAGGGCGAGCAGCACGGCCGTGCCGCGCGGCCCACGCCGGTCCGCGATTCTGCCGAGCGGCAGACCGACGAACGAGCCGACCGCCCAGGCCACGGTGAGGCCGAGACCGATCCTGGCCGGCGCCAGACCGACGACGTGCGTGAAGTAGAGGGCCGAGGTGACGTAGTAGGTGCCGTCGCCGACGGAGTTGCTCAACTGCGCGAGGGCGAGAGTGCGTTGCGGCCCGGTGGGCGGAAGGAGCTGGGGCATGCCTTGACAGTACACAGGTATTGGATCACGCAAGGAGGCCAATTGAAGGCAATGTCCGTGGGCCACTTCGAGCAGGGTGAGCGGGCTGGAGGCCAGAAAGCGGAGGCCGGGAAGCGGAGGTGGTGCCGCGCGGGCCGGCGGTAGGACGCCGCCGGCCCGCGCGGTCACGAGCGGGTCAGAAGGACGCGCCGAAGTTCTGCGTCCACCACGGGCCGTTCGACGCGAAGTTGATGCCCACGCCGATCTCCTTGAAGGAGCAGTTCAGGATGTTGGAGCGGTGGCCGGAGCTCTTCATCCAGCCGTCCATCGCCGTGCGGGCGTCCTGGGGGCTCTTGAAGATGTTCTCGCCGTACGTGCTCCAGTGGTAACCGGCGGCGGTGATCCGGTCACCCGGGCCCTTGCCCTCCGGGCTGGTGTGGTCGTAGTAGTTCCGGGCGGCCATGTCGTCGGAGTGGCCCTGGGCCGCCGCCTGCAGCTTCGCGTTGATGGCGACCGGGGAGCAGCCCGCCTTCGCGCGCTCGGCGTTGACCATGTCGACGATCTGCTGCACGTACTTGCCGTTCGCGCCGCCGGCCCTGGCGCCGCCACCGCCGGATGAGGCCTCGCGGACGCTGCTCAGGCCCTTGCCGCTCCCGTCCCCATTCCCGCTGTTGCTCCGGCTGCTGTTGCTGCCGCCGCTGCCGCCGTCGCCGGTCGAAGGCGTGTCCGCGGACTTGGCAGACGTACGGGCATCCTGCCCTGCCCCGTCCTGGGCGCCCGTCCCGGCCCGCTTCTTCTTTTCCTCGTCCCGGCCTTTGCCCGCGGTCTCCGGCGTACTCGGGTTCGGGGACGAGGTCGCCGTGCGCGCGCCGGGAGCCGACGAGGCGGCCGCCGCCACGGAGAGACGGTCCCCGGACGGCACGGTGGCCTGGTCCGCGGTCGACTCGGACGCCGTTGGGGCGCTCGCGCGGGGCTCTCCGCCGCCCGACAACGACTGGGCCACGCCGTACCCGCCGCCCACGACGGCTATCAGGCCCACCGTTCCGCCTATGACCATCGCCCGCCGGGGGCGCCTGCTACGGCGTCGGCGCGTGCGCCGACCGCCCTCGGAGTCCGGGGCGAACGCCGGAGCCTGGGGTTCACGATTCACGTGGATCACTTCCGATGCGGGTCACTGAGTACTGGTCCAACACTTGGGAGACGCCGGACCGGAGCCCCGATAACAAAAATTCGCGAAGGGGTTCGTCCCACTCGGCGGCCGCTCGGCGACCGACGCCGATTGGGTGAGCCGTTGTCAGTGCCGTATGGCAAGGTCTGTCGCACGAGTGACAGGAGCTGTCACACGAGCACGGAACGGAACGAGGAGTTCGCGATGACGGGGGCCTGGGGCGAGGCACGCGTGCTGGAGCTGGCACGAAGGCTGAAGGCGGCGAAGACCGACGGCTGGAGCGGGCCGGCGCTGCGCGCCGTGATGGAGGGCCTCGGCTGGGAGTGGCGGGACGGCCCGGACGGGCCGCTGCCGGCCATCGGCCCGGAGCCCGGGGCATCCCCGTGGTGGACGCCCCGGTTGCGGCCGACGGGCCGCTTCGAGAAGGACTACGTGCACGGCGGTGAGGAGTACGTGGGGCTTTATGTTCCCGTCGCGCTGCCGGAGGGCGGTGCCGCAGGGAAGGCCGCAGCCTTCCGGACGGTTGCCGAGGCGCTGACGGAGGAGTTCGGACCCGCCCCCGTCATGGGCGCGTACGGCGACCCCGGGCCGTTCTACGACTCGGCCCCGTCGTGGGGCAGCCCGTTCCTCCGCTGGCGCGAGCGGGTGAACACGCTGGAGCTGCACGCCGGCGAGCACGGCCCCGAACTGCTGCTCCAGCCGACCGGTCCGGTGGAAGACTGGTTCTGGCGGCAGGGACACGGCGAGCACTACGCAGTCGGCGGGTTCTTCGGCTCCCGCCGCGTCGCCGCCAACGCGGGCCTGGGCTTCCCCGGCCGCTGGCGCACCGATGACTGGGACGTCTTCTCCCACACTCTCGGCGACTTCCTCCACACTCTCCCCGCCGAGACCCACGCCCTCGGCATCGAGCTGGACCTGGGCTTCCACGCCCGGGTGCCCGGCACCTACGGCCCCATCCTCTTCCACCTTGCCTGCGGCGAACGGCTGGAGATCGTCTACGACACGGAGCCACTCGGACCGGGCATCGCCGATCCGGGCTCCTTCGGCTGGATCCCGCATCCCACCCGCCCGGCGGCCCTGGACCACTGGCTCGAAGCCCCCTACCACTCCGGGGACTTCGGCATCGGCGAGGTGGACGGCCGCCGACTGGCCCGGATGATGATCGACACCTTGCGCGCCCTGGACGTCCCGTCCCCGCTGGACCTCAGCCTGAGCGACCACGCGCAGCGGGTCGGGGACTACCACGTCGACTACTACGGCTTGACCCTGCAGGAGAACCCGTAGCCGGGACGCCGCCTACGTCGTCCCCTGCGCTGCGTCGGCCTTGAGGGGACGGATACTTTGGGGCGGGGCTTGGGCCCGTTCCCTGTCCGTGTTCCTGCGGTGGGCGGGCATTCGGAGGCTGGCGGGGGCATTCCACGAGGTGATCACCGGGCGTCCGTGCTCGGTACCCAAGGAGCTGATCGTCGCGGTGTCGAGGTGAAAGAGCGCTCCTGTGGATGGCGGCAGGCCGAGTCGGGGCCCCGCCCCGATCCCAGGCCAACGTGCGCCGCATCTGCGCGGGAATGCCGAGCAGGTGGTGTGACAGGTGCGGGGTGACCTGCTCGGCCTTGATGCCGTCGGGTAGTGCGACCATGGCTGTGAAGCGGCTGGTGCGCTCGACGAGCGTGGCAATGGCCGAGGGTCGGCTGCCCATGACGAGGTCGCCTTCCCAGTGCCCTGGCACCGTACGGTCCGACCTCGGCCGGGCGTCGGCTGATGGAGACCATGTCGCGGATGATGCCCCAGCCTGTCGGCCGCCGGACCGCCCGCAGCTGGCGGATCGGGCGTCCCGTGCGGAGCCGCTGCTTGAGCTTCCGGTCGATGGCCTGCCGACGGCGCGGGTCGTAGAGGGAGAGATAGATCGCCTCATGCGAGATCTGCATGGCGGCATCACCGGGGAACCGGCGCCGCAGCCAGCCGGAGATCTGCTCCGGCGACCAGCTCAGCGCGGGCTTCTCCTCGGCGATCGCACGGAGGGCAGGCAGCAGGGCGAGCTTCGCCGACTTGGGACGGCGGGCCCGCTGATGCGCCTGCTGATCCGCGGCGGTGGCCCGGTAGTGCTCGCGCCCGCCGTTGCGTGCGCTCTCTCGTGAGATGGTCGACGGCGCCCTCCCCAGCCGGCGGGCGATGCGGCGGGCAGACTCGCCGGCCGCGATGCCGCGCGAGGTCTCCTCCCGGTCGACGGCCGTGAGATGTCGCTCCGCGCGCCTTCGCGGAGCCTGCCGGACACCGCCGGTCTGGGCGAAGAAGAACCGGAACCGGTGCGGGATGCCAGCCCGGCCCATCGAGTTGAACGACTCACCCGCCCGCCATCGCTACCAGATCTCATCCTGCTGGGCCACCGAGAACCCGTAATCGCGCACCACAACCCCACAACGATGTGATCGTCCACCTGGTGGTGCATCGATCTGTTGAGCCCGCCCTCCTTTGTGCGAGCGAGATCAGCAACGGGCCACCGGCCCCCCGCCGCACCCGGATTCGTTCGGGACGCCCTGGGCAGCCGCTTCATGACGCACCACACCGCTTTGGTGACAACCGCCGTCCGTGCCGGCACTCCTTGATCCGCCGCTCGGCGACGGCCGCGGCGGAAGGGGCCCCCACTTCCAGGGGCGTTGTGCGGGGTCCCAGCCGTTCGAGTGGCGCACGTCCTTTCCGCGGCCCTTCTCTTCCCTTTCGAGACCCGTGGGTTGGTTGTCGTCGCTCTCGGCTCCGATGCCCCATGTCGGCAATCCGACGATCCCATCATGGCATTCATCAGGACCGACCGGAGGCAACAGGGCTCCCGGCAAGCCCCCCGCACCCCCGGCCGGGCGGCGTTTGCGGGTCCGTCTCATCGCGTTCCATTTCGCGAAAAGGCCATCGCGTGATGCTTATCGGGCGAATCACCCACTTGGGC